>NZ_JAMDLL010000029.1:0-784 GCF_040595915.1 Xanthomonas sp. PPL134 | reverse complement strand
TGCTGAGCCTGCTCCAGGGCTAAGCCCAGCCAGCCGCACCGCACGACCGGACCCCTCCGCAAGGAGGGGTCTTTTTTATTCCGTCTTCCAGCACGGGGCGCGCGTCTCGAACAATGCGGCGTCTTCACCAGGCACCGGCGTTCAACGCGCCGGCAGAACCACACGTGCCGCCTCCGGGTCGCGTGTCCGCACTGCGGCGCCGGATGCGCGGCAGAACCTTCTCGACCGCATATGTGGCAGCGCGGCACGTGCAACAGCGCGATGATCTGCACCCCGTCCGTGGTCGCCAAGGACAGCAGGGAGACGGTCGACCAGGTGCGGGGAAGACGGCCAAGCAACTGCATCACCACACCCGCGCGGCCGGGATGTCCTGCATTCGTGCAGATGCGACAACGCCGCGATCAAGCTCATCAAGCGCATCGCCCCGGCGACGGCGATCGACGTGTTTCTCACGCTACATGCCGACTTCCACAGCACGTGCATGATGGAACCTAAAGTTTGTCAAAGCGCGGCCGAAACAAGCTTTTCGCCGCATGCCGGACGCGTTGCAACTCAGCGAATTGCTTTGTTTTTTCCCAGCGAATCGCTAAAGGTTGCGCACCGACTGCCGTTACTTATACCAGCAGCGGCACTGGCCAATTGATGGCCCCCTGCGGAGGCTCCAGGCACCCAAGGGTTGCCGGATAAATCGCTTAGAGGAGATATCGAAATGGCACAGGTCATCAATACCAACGTAATGTCGCTGAACGCTCAGCGGAACCTCAACACCACCAGCACCAGCCTG
>NZ_JAMDLL010000028.1:0-792 GCF_040595915.1 Xanthomonas sp. PPL134 | reverse complement strand
AAAAAAGACCCCTCCTTGCGGAGGGGTCCGGTCGTGCGGTGCGGCTGGCTGGGCTTAGCCCTGGAGCAGGCTCAGCACGCTCTGCGGGGCCTGCTTGGCCTGGGCCAGCATCGCGGTGCCGGCCTGCTGCAGGATCTGCGTGCGGGTCAGCTCGGCGGTTTCCTTGGCGTAGTCGGTATCGCGGATGCGGCTGCGCGAGGCCGACAGGTTCTCCGAGGTGGAGCTCAGGTTGGCGATGGTGGAGGTGAAGCGGTTCTGGATCGCACCCATGTCGGCACGCGAGGAGTTCACCGAGGTCAGCGCGTTGTCGATGATGCTCATCGCCTTCTGCGCGCCCTGGAAGGTGGAGATATCCACGTCCGCCAGGTAGTTGGTGGTGCCGGCGGTGGCAGCGGCGCTGGCGGCGATGCCGGCGTTGCTGAAGGTGATGCCGGAGGCACCGGTGGCCGAGCCTGCGGTGAACGAGAAGTCCTGGCCGCCCTTGACCGATTCCAGCTTCAGCGCATTGGTGGAGGAATCGATCGAGGCGTACACGCCGGTCTGGGCCAGCTTGTCGTTGATCGCCGAGACGATCTTCTTGGCCACGTCGGCACCGGCGTCACCGTTGGCCACCGAGACCGAGGCGATGTTGACGCCGTTGACGACCATGCCGGAGAAGCTGCCGCTGGCGGTCGCGGTACCGGAGGCCAGGGCGGCCGAGCCGGTCTGGGTAGCGGCGAAGCCGGCCTTGCCCAGCGCGGCGGCGCTGGCATTGACGATGCTGTTGATGCCGATGGTCTGGCCCGCGTCGGC
>NZ_JAMDLL010000027.1:0-1170 GCF_040595915.1 Xanthomonas sp. PPL134 | reverse complement strand
GTAGGAGTCAACTGTCATGCAGCCGCGATGACAGGAGGGGCATACGCTGCCTGATCACGCGCGATCGCGTTGAGCCAGCGCAGGAACTTGTGCATGCAGGCGACGATGGCGACCTTGGCTGGTTTGCCGGCCGCGCGCAGGCGGGCATAGGTCTTGGCCAAGGGGGATTTGGCGCGGATGCTGGCCCAGGTGGCCATGTACAGCACGCGTCGGATCTCGGCCCGTCCGCCTTTGATGCGACGCTGGCCCTGCCAGCGGCCGCTGTCGCGATTGAACGGGGCTAGCCCGACCAGAGCAGCGAGCTTGCGCGGCGGTAACTTGCCCAGTTCCGGCAGCCGTGCGGCCAGGACCGCGCGCAGGATCGCGCCAAGTCCGGGCACCTTCGGCAGGGTGGAGCAGGTCGTAGCCTGCTGCTCGATCTGCCGCGTCAACGCCTGGATCTTCTGGTTCAGTAGGGCGATCACCTCTTGGCAGTGGCCTTGCACCTCGGGGCTGGTGATGTGCTCCAGCCGCCGCCGATGGGCATCACGCTGGCCGACCAGAGTGTCGCGTAGGTCCAGCAATTCGCGCAGGGACTGAAGATGCTCGGGTAGTACGGCTGTGGGTGTGGCCGGGATGTGCTGGGCGGCGATGGCCAACAGGCGCGCGTCCAGGGCGTCGGTCTTGGCGTGCAGGCCAAGGGCCTTGGCCAGGTTCCGCGGACGATCGGCGGCCACCCTTGCCGCGGGCAGGTCCGCCTCCCGAAGGACTCGCAGCAGGGCATGTTCATAGCCACCACTGGCTTCCAGCACGATCCGCTCGCAGTCCAGCCCCGTCAGGCGCTGGGCCAGCGCACGCCGCTCCTGTGCGGTGTTCGGCTGGGTCCAGGTGTGGCCCTCCGGCAGGACATGAATGACCAGTTCGGCCTTGGCAACATCGATCCCGACAAAGCGTCGCATAGACGTTCTCCGCAGTAGACTCAGGGGTGAGAGCACTCCTGCCGATGCCCATGCTTGTGGAGTTCGAGCTCGCGACTCGGGCAACTGTTCGGGCTTGTGAGGCAGGAGTACGGAGTGCGGCGGCGCTGACTCCTACTCGTGCTTGCTTGGCACTGCGGCTAAACGGCCTGCCGCACTCCGCTCTCACCTACAACGATAGACCCTCATAAGACACAAGCGGCTTCAGCCGCGA
>NZ_JAMDLL010000026.1:2500-5652 GCF_040595915.1 Xanthomonas sp. PPL134 | reverse complement strand
TTCGGCCGCACTTCCAACGCCAGCTCGCGTCGCGCTGTTTTTTCACGCGCAATAAAAAATCCCCGTCCTTTCGGACGGGGATTTGGGGTAAAGCCCCTGGCGATGACCTACTCTCGCATGGCTTGAGCCACACTACCATCGGCGCAGCTGCGTTTCACTTCCGAGTTCGGGATGGGATCGGGTGGTTCCACAGCGCTAATTTCACCAGGGAGACGGTTGGAGTGTCGCCGCGTGCTTGTTCTCGGTTGTTGGACCGAGGACGGCAAGGGCGCCAGCCTCTCATAGGGTGTGATGTAGCGAGCGAGTGAGAGCGATCGACGTGTGTCGCGCTAAGGGATGCTTTTGAGGAAGCATCTTGAGGTTATATGGTCAAGCCGCACGGATCATTAGTATCAGTTAGCTCAATGCATTGCTGCACTTACACACCTGACCTATCAACCACGTAGTCTACATGGTTCCTTTAGGGGACTTGTGTCCCGGGAGATCTCATCTTGAGGCGCGCTTCCCGCTTAGATGCTTTCAGCGGTTATCGCTTCCGAACATAGCTACCCGGCAATGCCACTGGCGTGACAACCGGAACACCAGAGGTTCGTCCACTCCGGTCCTCTCGTACTAGGAGCAGCCCCTCTCAAATCTCCAACGCCCATGGCAGATAGGGACCGAACTGTCTCACGACGTTCTGAACCCAGCTCGCGTACCACTTTAAATGGCGAACAGCCATACCCTTGGGACCGACTACAGCCCCAGGATGTGATGAGCCGACATCGAGGTGCCAAACACCGCCGTCGATATGAACTCTTGGGCGGTATCAGCCTGTTATCCCCGGAGTACCTTTTATCCGTTGAGCGATGGCCCTTCCATACAGAACCACCGGATCACTAAGACCTACTTTCGTACCTGCTTGATCCGTCGATCTTGCAGTCAAGCACGCTTATGCCTTTGCACACAGTGCGCGATGTCCGACCGCGCTGAGCGTACCTTCGTGCTCCTCCGTTACTCTTTAGGAGGAGACCGCCCCAGTCAAACTACCCACCATACACGGTCCCCGATCCGGATTACGGACCTAGGTTAGAACGTCAAGCACGACAGGGTGGTATTTCAAGGATGGCTCCACTGCAGCTAGCGCCACAGTTTCATAGCCTCCCACCTATCCTACACAGACGAACTCAACGTTCAGTGTAAAGCTATAGTAAAGGTTCACGGGGTCTTTCCGTCTTGCCACGGGAACGCTGCATCTTCACAGCGATTTCAATTTCACTGAGTCTCGGGTGGAGACAGCGCCGCTGTCGTTACGCCATTCGTGCAGGTCGGAACTTACCCGACAAGGAATTTCGCTACCTTAGGACCGTTATAGTTACGGCCGCCGTTTACTGGGGCTTCGATCAAGAGCTTCGCCTTGCGGCTGACCCCATCAATTAACCTTCCAGCACCGGGCAGGCGTCACACCCTATACGTCCACTTTCGTGTTTGCAGAGTGCTGTGTTTTTGATAAACAGTCGCAGCGGCCTGGTTTCTGCGACCCTCTTCAGCTATAGCTCGCACGAGCCACCAAAAAGGGTGCACCTTCTCCCGAAGTTACGGTGCCATGTTGCCTAGTTCCTTCACCCGAGTTCTCTCAAGCGCCTGAGAATTCTCATCCTACCCACCTGTGTCGGTTTACGGTACGGTCTGCGTAAGCTGAAGCTTAGGAGCTTTTCCTGGAAGCGTGGTATCAGTGACTTCGTCTAAAAGACTCGTCTCGGTGCTCGGTCTTAAAGGATCCCGGATTTGCCAAAGATCCAAACCTACCGCCTTTCCCCGGGACAACCAACGCCCGGTACACCTAACCTTCTCCGTCCCTCCATCGCACTTACGCGAGGTGCAGGAATATTAACCTGCTTCCCATCGACTACGGCTTTCGCCCTCGCCTTAGGGGCCGACTCACCCTGCGCCGATTAACGTTGCGCAAGGAAACCTTGGGCTTTCGGCGTGCGGGTTTTTCACCCGCATTGTCGTTACTCATGTCAGCATTCGCACTTCCGATACCTCCAGCAGACTTCTCAATCCACCTTCGCAGGCTTACGGAACGCTCCTCTACCGCGCATCGCTTATCGCGATGCACCCCAAGCTTCGGTTCACTGCTTAGCCCCGTTAAATCTTCCGCGCAGACCGACTCGACCAGTGAGCTATTACGCTTTCTTTAAAGGGTGGCTGCTTCTAAGCCAACCTCCTGGCTGTCTATGCCTTTCCACATCGTTTTCCACTTAGCAGTGAATTTGGGACCTTAGCTGTGGGTCTGGGTTGTTTCCCTTTTCACGACGGACGTTAGCACCCGCCGTGTGTCTCCCATACAGTCCGTCTCGGTATTCGGAGTTTGCAATGGTTTGGTAAGTCGCGATGACCCCCTAGCCATAACAGTGCTCTACCCCCGAGAGGATACATATGAGGCGCTACCTAAATAGCTTTCGAGGAGAACCAGCTATCTCCGGGTTCGATTAGCTTTTCACTCCTAATCACACCTCATCCCCTACCTTTGCAACGGGAGTGGGTTCGGGCCTCCAGTCAGTGTTACCTGACCTTCACCCTGGGCATGACTAGATCACCCGGTTTCGGGTCTACTGCCCGCGACTATGCGCCCTTATCAGACTCGGTTTCCCTTCGCCTCCCCTATACGGTTAAGCTTGCCACGAACAGTAAGTCGCTGACCCATTATACAAAAGGTACGCAGTCACTCTTGCGAGCTCCTACTGCTTGTACGCACACGGTTTCAGGATCTATTTCACTCCCCTCTCCGGGGTTCTTTTCGCCTTTCCCTCACGGTACTGGTTCACTATCGGTCGGTCAGGAGTATTTAGCCTTGGAGGATGGTCCCCCCATGTTCAGACAGGGTTTCACGTGCCCCGCCCTACTCGTCTTCACTGGTATGGCCCTTTCAAATACAGGGCTATCACCTTCTATGGCCAACCTTTCCAGGTTGTTTTTCTAAAACCATACCAGCTTAAGGGCTAGTCCCCGTTCGCTCGTCACTACTTAGGGAATCTCGGTTGATTTCTTTTCCTCCGGTTACTTAGATATTTCAGTTCACCGGGTTCGCTTCCAGCAGCTATGTATTCACTGCAGGATACTGCCGAAGCAGTGGGTTTCCCCATTCGGACATTGCCGGATCAAAGCTT
>NZ_JAMDLL010000025.1:0-7085 GCF_040595915.1 Xanthomonas sp. PPL134 | reverse complement strand
TGCGCGCTCCGGGTCCGCGGATGCACCGGGGATTCGCGGAAGGGGCATCCTGCCCCTGCCGCGAACGGCGCACATCCTTGTGCGCCGCCCTTCGGGTGTTTCCCCGGTCCATCCGCCGCTGCGGAAGGGAACCCGGTAAATCAAAAGCCAGAGCAACGGCAACAGCAGAAACAACAACAAAAGCAACTACCAAAGCAACAGCAACAGCAACAGCAACAGCAACAGTCGATGCTGTCGTGCTATCGAGCAAGAGCACGGCATCTACCGGCTTCGGTCGGCACCGCGGCAACACGCGACCAACGCCACAAGGGACAAGCGATCCTCAAGAGCCGCTGGTGACACGCAAGACAAGACGCGCAGCGAGCGCCGCCTGAAGCACAGCACTCACGCATGACGGCAGTCGTGCGCTCACGCATGACATCAGTTCCGGCGGTACGCCCCGTACATCGAGGCTGGGAACGGAAAGCGACAACCGGCTTTCCCGATTCCCCATTCCCATTTCCCCACTCCCGACCCTACAGATCAAACCCCAGCAACAACGGATCGTGGTCCGAACTGCGCCACGGGCCGGGCAGATCGCGCTCGCGGTAGCCGTCGCTGTCGGGCAGATCGGCGTTGACGTGCCATTCGGCGGCGCCGCGCAACCGCGCTGCCAGCGCCGGGCTCAGCAAGGCGTGGTCGAGGCGGCCGCTGAGGCCGCGATAGACGAAGCTGTAGGGCTGCGCGACATGCGCCTCCTGCAGTGCATCGCGCCAACCGGCGTCGCGCAGCAGGCGCAGCGGATCTTCCATCGCGTAGGCGTTGAAATCGCCGAGCAGCACGCTGGCCGTGCTGCCGGCGCCGGTGGGATCGCTACGCAGCCACGCGTCCAGGCGGCGCGCCGACGCGGTGCGGGTTGCGTTCCAGCAGCCCTGGCCGTCGCCGCGGTCGGCGTCGGCGCCAGTTGCGTCGCCACAGCCCTTGGACTTGAAGTGGTTGGCCACCACCACGAACGGCGCGCCGTTGCCGCGGCGGAAGGCCTGCGCCAGCGGCACCCGGCTGTGCTCGGCGAACGGGCCGCCTTCCAGCACCGCCGGCTTGCCCACCGGGCTGACCCGCGAGGCGCGGTAGATCAGCCCGACCCGGATCGGGTTGTCGCCGGGACCGTGCCCGGCATCGACGAAGCGCCAGTCGCCACCGCCGGCGTTGAGCGCGTCGACCAGGCTGGCGATCGCCGAGGTCGGGCCGTAACCGTCGTTCTCCAGTTCCATCAGCGCGGCGACGTCGGCCTGCAGCGGTCGGATCGTCGCCACCAGCTTGCGCAGCTGCGCCTGGAACTCGGCGGCCGTGCGCGCGCCGCGCAGGGTCGGGAACCCACCGCCGCGGCCGTCGCCGTTGAAGAAGTTCTCCAGGTTGAACGCGGCGATGCGCACAGTGCCGTCGACCTGCGGCGGCGCCGGCTCCGGCGGCGGCGTCAGCTGCAACGCGGCGGTCGGGTACAGCCGCGCGACGCCGTCGATCACCCCGCCGACGATGCCCTCCACGTCCTGCACCGTGCTGCCCGCGCGCGGCGGCGCAGTGGCACTGCCCAGATAGTCCGGGAGTTTTGCCGTTGCCGTTGCCGAAGTCGGAGTCGGAGTCGGAGTCGATGCACCGAGCGTGCCCAGCCGCAGTCCGCGCCGCGCATTGTCGGCGACGACCGCCGCCTGCTCGGCGCTGCCGGGCGCGGCCACTTCGCTGGGCTGCCACAGGCGCCCGCCGAAGGCCACGCCGAGTTCACCGGTCTTGCCCAGCGCATCGTTGTCGACCACGGTCAGCGGCGCGGCGATGCGCACGCGCATGCCGGCCAGCGCCGACCAGTCGGCCGGCGCCGCGTCGAGCACCTGCAGCGGCAAGGGCTGCGCCCGCGCCAGCACGGTGTGGCCCTGCTCCAGCACGCTGCGCCCGACGAAGGCCGTGCCGGCCTTGGCCGACGCCGCGGCCTGCGGCGCCAGTTCGCCCCAGACCCGCACGCGGTCGCCCGGCGCCAGGCTGCGCTCGGCATCGCCGCGTACCAGCAGCGCGTCGGCGGTGAGCGGATCGTCGTCGCCGGCGTCCTGCACCAGGTAGCCGCTGCCGCCGGCCTCCACCCGCGCGGTGACCACCCCCTCGAATACCACGCCCTGCGCCTGCGGACCCGGGCGCAACTGCCCGATCGGCAGCAGCGTCGGCGGCGTCAGCGCCTGCGCGGCGGGGGCTGCGACCAGCAGCAGCAACGACAACAACGATGGCGGCGGCATGCGCATGCGATCACTCTCCTTGTTTGGCGCCGGCACGCGACGGGCGCGGAAACGACTGCGCCGCCCGAAGGCGGCGCAATGGCGTGCGGGAGGCGCAAGGTTACTTCAGGTTGGCCAGCATCCAGTCCACGGTGGCGTGGATCTGCTCCTCGGTGAGCCCGGGATTGCCGCCCTTGGGCGGCATGATGCCGCCGTCGGGGCCGGTATAGCCTTCGATGGCGTGCTTGTAGAGCGTGTCCTTGCCCTGCGCGATGCGCTTATCCCAGTGCGCATGGTCAAGCGTCGGCGCCTTGCCCACGCCGGTGGTGTGGCAGGCGGTGCACAGGTTGTTGAAGATGGTCTTGCCGTCGGTGGTGCCGCCGTAGGCCGCCTGCGCCGAGGCCTTGGCCAGTGCCGCCGCCTGGGCGGCGGCCTGCGCCGCGGCGCCGGTGCTGCCGGCGTAGACCGCGCCGACCGGGGCGATGCGCTCCTCTGTGCGCTTTTGCGCAATCGGCGACACCTCCGGCGGGATGGCCCGCTGCAGGTAGTGCGCGAACACGATCAGGCCGAGGGTGATCAGCACCAGCAGGCCGATCACCATCGAGAAGCGCTTGAGAAATTCGAGGTCGTAATTCCGCACATCACACCCCTTTGGCACGTGGTAATCCGGACCACCGCTACGCGGCCGAGTATAGCCAGCGTTTGCGCCGCGCGGCACGCCGCGATGGCACGGAATCGCAGGCGATGCGTGCTGCATCGCAGCAGTTCGGCGCAGGCGACGCGGTTGATCGCGCTCAGCTGCTGCCCACCGCGCGCAGGCAGAACCCGCACACCGCCTCGACCAGGCGCTCGCTGTCGCGCGGGCCGTCGCGGCTGGGCGCGGTCGGGCCGACCAGGGCCTCGGTGTAGGCGCCGACCAGGCACGCGGCCGCCGCCTCCAGGTCCTGCGCGGGGAACTCGCCGGCGGCCACGCCGTCGGCCAGGATGCCCTTGAACACGTCGCCGAGCAGGCGCCGGCAACGGATGCGCTCGGCGTCCACCTCCGGTTCCACCGGCTCGGCGATGAAGGCGTAGGCCAGGCCGGGGCCGGCCAGGGCGCGGCGCACGAACGAGGCGATGGCATCGCGCAGGCGCTGCGCCGCCGGCGCCGGCGCGGCGGCGATGGCGCGCAGGATGGTCAGCTCGTGCTCCACGGCGGCGGTCAGCACCTCCACGAACAGTTCGGCCTTGGACGGGAAATGCCGGTAGATCAACCCGGTGGAGACCCCGGCCTCGGCCGCCACCGCGGTCACCGGGGCACCACGGAAGCCGTCGGCGGCGATCAGCCGGCGCGCCGCCAGCAGGATCCGCTGGCGGTTGCCGGCGAGGCGTTCTTCCATCAGGGCGGAGCGTTTGTAGGCCATGGCGTGATTCTAAGTTCAATTAATGAATTTCTGTTCACTTCTTTGCCGTTCCCGGCTACGCTGGGCGCTCTTGCCCGGCGCGGGTCCGATTCTAGGCGCCGCCCGCCACCTGCCATCCCCGGAGCTGCCGCCATGCTGATGCCGTCGTTGAATTTCGAGTTGGGCGAGGAGGTCGACCTGCTGCGCGACAGCGTCGCCGCCTTCGCCGCGCGCGAGATCGCGCCGCTGGCCGAGCAGGCCGACCGCGACAACGCCTTCCCCGCGCCGTTGTGGCGCAAGCTCGGCGAACAGGGCCTGCTCGGCCTCACCGTGGAGGAGGAGTACGGCGGCAGCGCGATGGGCTACCTGGCGCACGTGGTGGCGATGGAAGAGATCTCGCGCGCCTGCGGTGCGATCGGCCTGTCCTACGGCGCGCATTCGAACCTGTGCGTGAACCAGCTGCGCAAGAACGCCAGCCCGGCGCAGAAGGCGCGCTACCTGCCCAAGCTGTGCAGCGGCGAGCACGTCGGCGCGCTGGCGATGAGCGAACCCGGCGCCGGCTCGGACGTGGTGTCGATGAAGCTGCGCGCCGAGGCCCGCGGCGATCGCTATGTGCTCAACGGCAACAAGATGTGGATCACCAACGGCCCGGACGCCGACGTGCTGGTGGTCTACGCCAAGACCGACCCGAGCGGCGGCGCGCGCGGCATCACCGCGTTCGTGGTCGAGAAGGAGATGCCCGGCTTCAGCACTGCGCAGAAGCTGGACAAGCTCGGCATGCGCGGCTCCAACACCTGCGAACTGGTGTTCCAGGACTGCGAGGTGCCGGCCGAGAACGTGCTGGGCGAGGTCGGCGGCGGCGTGCGCGTGCTGATGTCCGGCTTGGATTACGAGCGCGTGGTGCTGTCCGGCGGCCCGCTGGGGCTGATGGCGGCGGCGCTGGACGTGGTGCTGCCCTACGTGCACGAGCGCCGCCAGTTCGGCGAACCGATCGGCAGCTTCCAGTTGATGCAGGGCAAGCTGGCGGACATGTATGTGGGCCTCAACGCCTGCCGCGCCTATGTGTACGCAGTGGCGCGCGCCTGCGACGCCGGCCGCACCACCCGCCAGGACGCCGCCGGCGCGATCCTCTACGCCGCCGAGAAGGCGACCTGGCTCACCGGCCAGGCGATCCAGGTGCTGGGCGGCAACGGCTACATCAACGACTATCCGACCGGGCGCCTGTGGCGCGACGCCAAGCTCTACGAGATCGGCGCGGGCACCTCCGAGATCCGTCGCATGCTGATCGGCCGCGAGTTGTTCGAGCGGACCAAGTGATGCGCGGCGAAAAAGGTATCGGCCGACAGGCCGTTCCGGCGCCATCGCGTCGGGGCTGATCCCGCAACAGGGACAAGAGCCCTCCCACAGTCGCCGCCCACCCTTCCCTCCTCCCTCCACGGCCCAGCCATGAGCGCGATCCAGACCCAGTTGCAACCCGGCAGCGACGCCTTCGCCGCCAATGCCGCCGCGCTGCGCGCGGTGGTCGACGACCTGCACGCCACCCAGGCGCGTATCGCCCTGGGCGGCAGCGAGGCCGCCCGCGCCAAGCACCAGGCGCGCGGCAAGCTGCTGGTGCGCGAGCGCATCGACGCCCTGCTCGACCCGGGCAGCGCGTTCCTGGAGATCGCGCCGCTGGCCGCGCTGGGCCTGTACGACGACGAGGTGCCGTGCGCCGGCGTGGTCGCCGGCATCGGCCGCGTCTCCGGCGTGGAATGCGTGATCGTCGCCAACGACGCCACGGTCAAGGGCGGCACCTACTATCCGATCACGGTGAAGAAACACCTGCGCGCGCAGGAGATCGCCCAGCAGAACCGCCTGCCGTGCATCTACCTGGTCGATTCCGGCGGCGCGTTCCTGCCGCTGCAGGATGAGGTGTTTCCCGACCGCGACCACTTCGGCCGGATCTTCTACAACCAGGCCAACCTGTCGGCGCAGGGCATCGCCCAGATCGCCTGCGTGATGGGCTCGTGCACCGCCGGCGGCGCCTACGTGCCGGCGATGAGCGACGAGACGGTGATCGTGCGCGAGCAGGGCACCATCTTCCTCGGCGGCCCGCCGCTGGTGAAGGCCGCCACCGGCGAGGACGTCAGCGCCGAGGACCTGGGCGGCGCCGACGTGCACACGCGCATCTCCGGCGTGGCCGATCACTTCGCCGACAACGACCTGCAGGCGCTGGCGCGGGTGCGCGCGATCGTGGCCCAGCTCAACTGGCGCAAGCCGGCTCCGCCGCTGGCGCTGCGCACGCCGGAGCCGCCGCTGTATCCGGCCGAGGAACTGTACGGGGTGATCCCGGCCGACCCGCGCAAGCCGTTCGATGTGCGCGAAGTCATCGCGCGGGTGGTGGACGGCTCGCGCCTGGACGAATTCAAGGCGCGCTACGGCACCACCTTGGTCACCGGCTTCGCGCACGTGCACGGCTATCCGGTCGGCATCGTCGCCAACAACGGCATCCTGTTCTCCGAGTCGGCACTGAAGGGCGCGCACTTCATCGAGCTGTGCGCGCAGCGCGGCATTCCGCTGGTGTTCCTGCAGAACATCACCGGCTTCATGGTCGGCCGCAAGTACGAACACGGCGGCATCGCCAAGGACGGCGCCAAGCTGGTGATGGCGGTGGCCTGTGCCAAGGTACCCAAGTTCACGGTGGTGATCGGCGGCTCGTTCGGCGCCGGCAACTACGGCATGTGCGGCCGTGCGTACTCGCCGAACTTCCTGTGGATGTGGCCGAATGCGCGCATCGGGGTGATGGGCGGCGAGCAGGCCGCGAGCGTGCTGGCGACGGTGCGCCGCGACGGTATCGCGGCCAAGGGCGGGCAGTGGTCGGACGCGGAGGAGGCGGCGTTCAAGGCGCCGATCCGCGATCAGTTCGAGCGCCAGGGCCATCCGTACTACGCCAGCGCACGGCTGTGGGACGACGGGGTGATCGATCCGGCACAGACGCGGCGGGTGTTGGGGCTGGGGCTGTCGGCGGCGTTGAACGCACCGGCGGAGCCGAGCCGGTTCGGGGTGTTCCGGATGTGAGCGGGCGCATGCGCTCGCGGTGGCAGGCGCGCGTGCGCCGGGATCGACGGTGGCCACGCAGGTGGTCGCAAGCGATGCGTGGGGCAGCGTGCCCGGCGGTGGCCCGTTTGATCGGCTCTGCGGCAGCGGCCAATGCGGCGGCCTTCGCTTTTGCTCCCGCTTTTGCTCCTGCGGTTGCTCTTGCTTTGCCTTTGACTTACCGGGCCCCCTCGGCACGGCAGCCACGGCGGGGAAAAACCCGAAGGGCGGCGCACATGGATGTGCGCCGTTCGCGGCAGGGGCAGGATGCCCCTTCCGCGAATCCCCGTCGTGGCTGCGGACCCGGAGCGCGTAGCGCGGAGGGCGCGCTGCGGGGTGTGCTTTCTTTTGGTTACTTTTCTTTGCACAAGCAAAGAAAAGTAACTCGCCG
>NZ_JAMDLL010000024.1:0-14146 GCF_040595915.1 Xanthomonas sp. PPL134 | reverse complement strand
GGAGTGGTAGTTCAGTCGGTTAGAATGCTGGCCTGTCACGCCGGAGGTCGCGGGTTCGAGTCCCGTCCACTCCGCCATTTGTACGCGAAACCCCCGAGCGATCGGGGGTTTCTTTTTTCCGCATCACGCCTGTTTCCGTCCCCGTGCCCGCTCCCGATCCGCCGTCGCGGCGCATGACCGGCGCGGGCGGCCGGGCCGGCGGTTCTGCCGCAGGGCGTGAAGCGGGTTAAACTGCGCGGCTCGCCAATAGGCCGTCGGTTCCCAATGCTGCAGAAACTTCGCGAAAAGACCTCGGGCTGGATCGCCACCGCGATCATCGGTCTGTTGATGATTCCGTTCCTGTTCGTCATCGACAACAGCTACCTCGGTGGCGTCGGTGCCAACAATGTCGCCAAGGTGCAGGCGCCGCCGTCGTGGTGGTCGTCGGCGCCGTCGTGGTGGCCGGTGTCGCTGCTGTGGCAGCACCACGAAGTAAGCACGGAACAGTTCCGTACCCGCTTCGAGCAGGCGCGCATCCAGGCGCGCGAGCAACAGGGCGAGGATTTCGATCCGCGTGCGTTCGAAAGCATCGACAACAAGCGCAAGCTGCTCGATCAGTTGATCGACGAGCAGGTGGCCAAGCTGTCGGCCGAACGCGCCGGCGTGGTCATCGGCGATGCCGCGGTGCGCGATTACATCAGCGCCATGCCTGCGTTCCAGAACGATGGCAAGTTCGATCCGGAGCGCTACCGCCTGGCCCTGGCCTCGGGCACGCCGCCGCGTACGCCGACGATGTTCCAGCAGTTGGTGCGCGATGCGCTGCAGCAGTCGGTGATTCCTTCCGGCATCGCGGAATCGGCGTTCGCCACCAAGCAGGAGACCGATCGCCTGCTGAAGATGCTGGGCGAGACGCGCGACGTGGAGATGGCGCTGTTGCCGGAAGTGCCGGCTGACACTGCGCCGGTCAGCGACGCGCAGGTGCAGCAGTGGTACGACTCGCACAAGTCCGACTTCAAGCAGCCGGAAGCCGTGACGATCGAGTACGTCGACCTCAATGCGGCCAACCTGCCGCCGGTCAAGCCGGCCGACGAGGCGACGCTGCGCAAGCGCTACGACGACGAGAAGGCGCGCTTCGTCGAGCCCGACCAGCGACTGGCCTCGCACATCCTGATCAGCGCCGGCAAGGACGCTGCCTCGCAGAAGGCGGCCGAGGCCAAGGCGGCCAAGCTGGCGGCCGAAGCCAAGCAGCCCGGCGCCGATTTCGCCGCGCTGGCCCGCGCCAACTCCGACGACCCCGGCTCCAAGAACGCCGGCGGCGATCTGGGCTGGGTGGAAAAGGGCGTGATGGTGAAGCCGTTCGAGGATGCGCTGTTCGCGATGAAGCCCGGCGAGATCGTCGGCCCGGTGAAGAGCGAATTCGGCTATCACATCATCCAACTGCGCCAGGTCAAGGGCGGCGAAGGCAAGTCGTTCGAGCAGGTGCGCGACCAGCTCGCCAGCGAGCAGTTGAAGGCCGACAGCGAGAAGGCCTTCAGCGAGCTGAGCGGCAAGCTGGTGGACCTGGTCTACAAGAACCCGACCGCGCTGGCCTCGGCGGCGAAGGAAGTGGGCCTGCCGGTGCAGACGCTGGGGCCGTTCTCGCGCGCCAACGCCAGCGGCATCGCCGCACAGCCGGCGGTGCTGCGCGCCGCGTTCTCCGACACGCTGGTGCAGGACGGCACGGTCAGCGACCCGATCAACCTCGGGCCGAACCACAGCGTGCTGATCCGCGTGACCCAGCACCAGCCGGAGCAGATCCAGCCGCTGGCCAAGGTGCACGAGCAGGTGGTGGCCGCGGTGCATGCCGACCACACCGCCAAGGCCGCCGCCGCCAAGGCCGACGCGCTGCTGGCGCGCCTGCGCAAGGGCGAGACCCTGCAGGCCCTGGCCGGCGCGGAGAAGCTGCAGATCAACCCGATGCCGGGCTTGCCGCGCAACGTGCCGATGCCGAGCGCGCAGGCCAGCCAGGTGATCTTCAGCGCACCGCAGCCGGTCGACGGCAAGCCGTCGGTGGGCAAGGTCGAACTGCCTGCGGCCCCGGGCACGGTGGGCAAGCGCTATGCGCTGTTCGCGGTCACCAAGGTGACGCCGGGCGACCTGAGCAAGGTACCGGCCGAGCAGCAGACCATGTTCCAGCAGCAGTTGGCGCAGATCGACGGCGCGGCCGATGCCAAGGCCTACGTCGATGCGATGCGCAAGCACTTCAAGATCAGCGTGCAGGAGTCGCAGCTGTAACAGCGGCACCGCCGACGCGGGAGATGACGCAACAGGCCCGGCATTGCCGGGCCTGTTGTGTTTCAGGGGTGTCCACATGCGCGCGTTGCCGCGGGAAGTGCACAACGTTGGCGCGCAAGTGCGCGGCGTGCGCCTGCCGATCGCCGGCAGGCGCGAGTGGTGGCGTGAATGGGCGGCAGGCGGTACGACCGCCGCCTCGCCTGGCGCGAGGCCCTGCGCGCTAGGCGGTGATCGAGACCGAACTTGCTCTTCGCGGGTCAGTGCGCGCGGGTGCCGTCGGTGCTGGACCCGGTACTAAGTCTGCATTGCAGACGTGCGTGGTGGTGTCAGGCGCCGTTCGGGTCGAGGCAACGGGCGGTCGTCCCCGCGGCATGGGGGGCACACCCGCCGGCGTCGTCGCCTGTAACGGACGTCGTCCCGCCGTGGCGGGAACGCGTCAGTCCTCGTAGCTCAGCACCATGCCGGGACGCAGCACGCTGCGCGCGGACAGGCCGTTCTTCATCAACAGCGCCTGCACGGTGATGCCGTAGCGCTTGGCGATGTTCCAGGCGGTGTCGCCGTCGCGCACGGTGTGGGTGTGGCGGGAGCGCGCACCAGCGCGTGCGCCACGGCGCGGCGCGGGGCTGTCGTCGGTGCTGGCCACGGTGGCGACGACCGGGGCGTCGTCCTGCGCCGGCGGCGCGGTGTCCTGGGCCAGCACGGGGCCGCCCAGGCTGCGAGGCGCCAGCACCGGCAGCGCGCGCTTGGCGCTGCGGCCGTTGCCCAGGGCCGGATTCAGCCGCGCGAGCTGGTTGCCCTGCAACGCCTGGCGCCGTGCCCAGTCGTCCAGCGCCATCCCGGCGGGCAGGGTCTGCGCCTGCAGGATCGGCACGTCGCGATCCAGGGACGCCATCCATTCGTCGCGGGTCTGCGCCTGTTCCAGCACGCAGGCCAGCGCGTGCAGCTTCTCGACGTAGGCATAGGTGACCGAGGACAGCCCGGGCAGCTTGTCCGGCTGGGCGTTCTGCGCATTCATGCCGGCGCGGCGCATCGACTGCAGCACGCGGTACTCGCCGGCGTTGTAGGCCATGATCGCCAGGCGCCAGTCGCCGCCGAACATGCCGTGCAGGGTCTTCAGGTAGCGCACCGCGGCGCGGGTGGAGTCCACCGCGGACAGGCGGCCGTCGTAGCCGTTCTCCAGCGGGACATCGTGGTTGCGCGCGGTGCCGGGGATGAACTGCCACAGGCCGGCAGGGCCGCCGCTGTTGCGCGCGGCCGGGCGATAGCCGCTCTCCACGAACGGGATCAGCGCGAACTCGGTCGGCAGGTTGGCCGCGCGCAGTTCGTCGACCACGTAGCCGAACAGCGGCAGTACGTCCTCGTCCTCGTCGGCCAGACGCGAGGGCGCGCGCGAGAACTGCTGCTGCCAGCGCGCATCGGTGGCGCCGGCGTCGCAACGCGCGTCGGCCAGGCCGTCGCGGAAGCGGGCGAGGATGTCGTGCCCGTTACGGGTGGTGGGCGGCGGCAGCGCCGCCGCGTCCGTCGGCAAGCCATTCAGGCCGGCCACGGTCTGTTCGAGTGCCGCCGCAAGCGGGGTCGCGGCCGCCGCGGGGGGCGCCGCCGACGCCATCGCCAGCGTCAGCGCCGCCGTCAACGCCAGCGCCCTCATGCGCGGAAATCGTCTTTCCAGCGCCTCAGTTCGGCGAAGACTTCCACCTCGTCGGACACCCCCCGGCCGAGCCGGGCGCCGATCGCCTGCTGGATCGCCGCCGAGGCGGTGCGCAGGAACGGATTGGTCGCCAGTTCGCTGGCGAGTGTGACGGGAACGGTGGGGCGGGCAGCATGACGCATGGCCTGGGCTTCCTGATGGCGCTGCCGCAGGGCAGCGTTGGTGGGATCGACCGTGACGGCGAACGCCGCATTGGCCAAGGTGTATTCGTGTCCGCAGCAGACCAGCGTCTGCCCCGGGAGGGCGGACAGGCGCTGCAGCGAACCCAACATCTGGGAGGGCGTACCTTCGAACATGCGCCCACAGCCCAGGCTGAACAGCGTATCGCCGCTGAACAGGTGGCCCTGGCCGACGTACGCCAGATGCGAGCGGGTGTGGCCCGGGACCGCCAGGGTATCGAACTGCCAGTCCAGCACCTTCACGACGTCGCCGTCGCCGACCCGCTGGCAGGCGAAACCAGTGATCCGTGGGTCGTCCGGCGCGTACACCGGGATGTCCGGCCAGCGCTCGCGCAGCGCGGCGACGCCGCCGATATGGTCGTCATGGTGATGGGTGAGCAGGATGGCGGCGGGCTGCAGCCCTTGCGCTGCGGCCTCCAGCACCGGCTCGGCCTGGCCCGGGTCGACCAGCAACGCACGCCCGTCGTCCGTGGCGATCGCCCAGATGTAGTTATCCTGGAATGCGGGCAGGGCGATCAGTCGCATAGAATTGGCACCATGCCTGCCGTGTCGCTCCCTCGTCAAGCCAACGTCTCATCCTGGTTTGATACGGCCGGGGCGCAGGCGTTGCTGCAGGCCGAGCAGCCGCTGATCCTCGACGCCCTGCTCAAGCGCCCCGCGCAGCCCTGGCTGTGGCTGGCGCCGGTGCCGCTGCCGCCCCCGGGACGCGAGCTGCCGGGGCGGGGCGTGCGCCTGCACCGCAGCCCCCGCGGCTATGCCGGCGACCTGGTATGCACCTTGCCGCTGCCGCTGCCGTCGGAGAGCGTCAACGCGATCGTCCTGCAGCACGTGCTCGCCGCCGACGCGGCGGCGCTGCTGGAGGAATGCGAGCGCATCCTCATGCCGGGCGGCCGCCTGTGGCTGTTCGCGCTCAACGCCATGAGCCCGTACCGGCTACGCTGGCGGCGGCAGGGCCTGGTGGCGCGCCCGCCGGGCAGCTGGCGCGGCCTGCTCGAGCAGACCGGCCTGCCGTGCGTGGAGCAACTGCGCTATCTCGGGCCGGTATGGCCGACCCGCGGCGGCGTCGGCCCGGCCACCTCCGCCGCGCCGCTGCGCGCGGTCTGCCTGCTGCAGGCGGAAAAACGCACCGCCGCCGGCATCGGCCCCATCCCGTTGCGCGCGCCGGTCCGCTGGCGCGGCTCGGTCGCTTCCATCTGAACACGGAGTTTCATGAAGACTGTCGACATCCATACCGATGGCGCCTGCCTCGGCAATCCCGGCCCCGGTGGCTGGGCCGCGCTGCTGCGCTACAAGGGATTGGAGCGCGAGGTGGCCGGCGCCGAGGCGCACACCACCAACAACCGCATGGAGCTGATGGCCGCGATCATGGCCTTGGAGACGCTCAACGAGCCGTGCCAGATCGTGCTACACACCGACTCGCAGTACGTGCGCCAGGGCATCACCGAATGGATGCCGGGCTGGGTGCGTCGCCAGTGGAAGACCGCCGGCGGCGATCCGGTCAAGAACCGCGACCTGTGGGAACGGCTGCACGCCGCGGCGCAGCGGCATACGATCGACTGGCGCTGGGTCAAGGGCCACAACGGCGACCCGGACAACGAGCGGGTCGACCAGCTGGCGCGCAACCAGGCTCTGCACGTGCGCGCCGGCGGCGCCGCGGTCGCGACCTGATCCTGTCTTCCTTCTCAGCTGCGAGTCCTATGCGTCAGATCATCCTCGATACCGAAACCACCGGCCTGGAATGGAAGAAGGGCAACCGCGTCGTCGAAATCGGCGCTGTGGAACTGCTCGAACGCCGCCCCAGCGGGCGCAACTTCCACCGCTACCTGCGCCCGGACTGCGATTTCGAACCCGGCGCGCAGGAAGTCACCGGCCTGACCCTGGACTTCCTCGCCGACAAGCCGGAGTTCCACGAGGTGGTCGATGAATTCCTGGAGTTCATCGACGGCGCCGAGCTGATCATCCACAACGCGTCGTTCGACCTGGGGTTCCTGGACTACGAGCTGTCGCGGCTGGGCGAGTCCTACGGCCGCATCCTCGACCGCGCCACGGTGATCGACACCCTGCTGCTGGCGCGCGAGCGCTTCCCCGGCCAGCGCAATTCGCTGGACGCGCTGTGCAAGCGGCTGGGCGTGGACAACTCGCACCGGCAGCTGCACGGCGCGCTGCTCGATGCGCAGATCCTCAGCGACGTGTACATCGCGCTGACCTCCGGCCAGGAGGAGATCGGTTTCGCCCTGGCCGAGGACGGCGCCGCGCATGCGGCCGCGCAGGGGCCGGCGTTCGACATGACGATGCTGCTGCCGCGGCCGCGGGTGTTGCCGACGGCCTCGGAGCTGGAGGCGCACCAGGCGCGGCTGGAGAAGCTGCGCAAGAAGGCCGGCCGCGCGCTGTGGGACGAGGTCGAACCGGTCGCGGCGGAAGCGGTGGCCGGCTGAAGGGCGCCTCGAATGACGACCGGACGGATGTTGTAGGAGCGGCTTCAACCGCGACGGGGCGTTCCCGGTAAAGCCCTGTTGCGGCCGACGCCGCTCCTGCAGGGCAGCCTGGCCGGCTTGAGCGTTAAGAAGGCAGTAGCCAGCGGTGCCCTGACGTAGGTTGCGCGGACGGAGCGGCGGCCGCGCCGCACCGGATTCAGTGGCAGCGCACCAGGATCGCGGTGATGTTGTCCGAGCCGCCTTCGTCGAGTGCGGCGGCGACCAGCATGTCCACGCATTCCTGCGCGCTGCAGTCGTCGTGGCCAAACGCGCTGGCCAGGCCGGCATCGTCCACTTCCTCGGTCAGCCCGTCGCTGCACAGCAGCAGGCGCATGCCCGGGCGCAGTTCGCCGGTCATCGTGGCCACGTTCAGGTGCTGCGGGTCGGTGACGCCCAACGCCTGGGTGACCACGTTGCGGTGCGGATGCGCGCGGGCCTGCTCGGCGGTGAGGGCGCCCTGCGCGATCAGTTCCTGCACGTAGCTGTGGTCCTGGCTGAGCTGGGCCAGCTTGCCGTCGCGCCACAGATAGGCGCGGCTGTCGCCGACCCAAGCCACCTCGAAGCGGTTGCCCTGTACCCGCGCGGCCACCACCGTGGTACCCATCGGCAAGGTGTCGTTACGGCGCTGCGAGGCGCGGATGATTTCCTCGTCGGCGATGCGGATGGCCTGCGCCAGCGCGGTGCCGCCGCGGACCTCGCGCACGATGGCCTCGCGCGCCAGGGCGCTGGCGACCTCGCCGCAGGCGTGGCCGCCCATGCCGTCGGCCACCAGCCACAGCCCCAGTTCGTGGTCGCCGTAGTAGGTGTCCTCGTTGAGGTCGCGGCGCAGGCCGACGTGGGTGAGGTGTCCGAATTCGATCATTGCGCGCCTGCGGCCGGCCGGTGTTTTCTGGGGTCGAAGGGCATCATCGCGGTCGCGCGCGGATCAGGCAATCGCCGCGCGCAGCGCCAAGCAGGCGGGGTTCATCGCCCCGCGCCGCCAGGCGCCTGTGGAGGCGCCGGCACCGGGCCGCTTGTCCGCGCGCGGCGGGAACCGTATGATGCACGCCCCCGGTCCGCCGGGGACCACCCGGGAAGGTGGCAGAGTGGTTGAATGTACCTGACTCGAAATCAGGCAGGCGTTTATAGCGCCTCGGGGGTTCGAATCCCCCCCTTCCCGCCAGTTTTGCATGAGGCCCCGTCAGGGGCCTTTTGCTTTTTTTGATGTGCGCGACCGCGTGCCGACGCCGCTTTAAGACGCGGCCGTTACACTCTCCCTTCTCCTGTTTGTGGTGTCTGCCATGTCCGAAATCCTGGTGCCCGTGTCCTTCGGCGAACTGCTCGACAAGATCGCCATCCTGCAAATCAAGTCCGAGCGCATCGAGGATCCGGCCAAGCTGGCCAATGTGCACGCCGAACTGTCGGCGCTGGAAAAGACCTGGATGGCGCATCCGGCGGCCGGCGGCGACGTGGCGCGCCTGCGCGCGGAGCTGAAGGCGGTCAACGAGCGCCTGTGGGTGATCGAGGACGAGATCCGGATCAAGGAGAAGGCGCAGGCCTTCGACGAGGAGTTCATCAAGCTGGCGCGCAGCGTGTACTACGAAAACGACGAGCGCGCGCGGCTCAAGAAGGACATCAACCTGGCCCTGGGCTCCAGCTACGTGGAAGAGAAGTCCTACCAGGACTACCGCAACGCCTCGGCCTGAGAGTGGTGCCCGGGAGGCGTTGCCGTCTCCCGGGCATCCGGGCTGCCTTCAGTCGCGCGCGACCAGCAGGCCGGTCAGGCGCCGCACCAGCGGCAGGACCAGCAGCAGGGTAGGGAAGGCGGCCAGCCAGGACAGCGCCCAGGCGCCGAGCCAGAGCGTGCCGACGCCGGGCGCCAAGCCGACGCTGCGCAGGGTGCTGATCAGCGAGACGATGCAGGTCATCAGCACCGACAGCAGCAGCGGAGTCACCCAGGCGGCATGGCGCGGGGGCAGCTTGCGGGAAAACAGCGGGGAACGTGACATTGCGGACTCTCCGTAAGCCGGTCGATCAAAGGCGCCACCCGCCATCGGCCTGCCAGGCCTGGACGGGAAACAGCCCCGGACGGATCCGGCGCAGTTGGCGCGTTGATTGACGTAAACGCTTACGGCGGCTCCTGCGGCCAGGTCGGCGGCAGGACGCGCGGCGGATGGTAGAGCGACGCCAGCGCCGCCGCAATGGCTTCAGTGGCCGTGGTCGGCGCGGTAGCGCTCGAACGCGGCGATCGCATCGTCCACCGCGATGAGGTCCATCACCCCGTCGAATTCGATCTTGCTGCCCCACTTCAGCTGCGCGGCCGGCTTGCCCAGGTATTTGCGCGCGGCCGCGTCGTACTTGTCCACGCAGTAGCGGATATCGGAATACGGGCCGCTGCGGCGCGGGTTGCTGGCCGCGTGCAGGCCCAGCACCTTGGTGCCCATCGCGTTGGCGATGTGCATGGGGCCGGAGTCGGGTGTCATGACCAACGCCGCGCGCTGCAGCAGCGCCGGCAGTTGCTTGAGCGTGTCGCGGCCGACCAGGTCGAGCACCGGCGTGCGCGCCGCGGCGACGATGGCATCGGCGGTACTGCGCTCCAGATCGCTGCGGCCGCCGCACAGCACCACCCGCCAGCCCTGCGCGGCGGCATGGTCGGCCACCGCGGCGTAGCGCTCGGCATACCAGTTGCGGCGCTGGTGGCTGGAGCAGGGCGAGATCAGCAGCGCCGGCCGGCCATCGTCGGGCCATTGCGCGCGCGCCCAGGCATGCGCGTCGTCGGGCACCGGCAGGTCCCAGCGCACCTCGGTCTGGCGCAGGCCCAGCGGCTCGCAGAAGCTGCCGATCGCATCCAGCACGTGGATGCCGGGGCGGTCGGGGATGCGCTCGTTGACGAACAGGCCGTGCAGGTCCTTGGAGCGGCTGCGGTCGTAGCCGATGCGGCGGCGCGCCGGCACGAACGCCGACAGCACGTTGGCGCGCAGCGCCACCTGCATCTGCAGCAGCGCGTCGAAGCCTTGTGCCGGCAGCGCACGGCGCACGGCGCGCATGCCGGCCAGGCCGCTGCGCTTGTCGTAGGTGTGGAACGCGACGCCCGGCAGGCCGTCCAGCAGCTTGTGCCCGGCCTTGTCGATGATCCAGTGCAGTGCCGGCGCCTGCGGCCAGGCGCGCTGCAGGGTCCGCACCAGCGGCACCACGTGGGTCACGTCCCCCAGCGCCGACAGGCGCAACAGGCACAACGAAGGGAGCGTTGCCGGCATGGTGTTGTTAGACTCGCTGGATGGTTGCATTCGACGCCACCGAAGCGCTGACGCCGTACCGCGAGGGCCGCGGTTACGGGGCCATTCTGTTCGACCGCGAACGACTGCGGCAAGCCGAGCCGTCGCTGTTCTCTGCCGTCGCCTGGGGCGAACGCGCCCGCCCGGTGGATGCCGGTGGCCGCGGCGGCGCCTGGTTCGTCGATGCCCCGTTCGGCAGTTGCGTGCTGCGCCAGTACCGCCGCGGCGGGCTGGTCGCCAAGCTAATCCGCGATCGCTACCTGTGGACCGGCGCCGACCGCACCCGCAGCTTCGCCGAGTTCCGGCTGATGCGTGCGTTGATCGCGCGCAAGCTGCCGGTGCCGCGCCCGCTGGCGGCTTGCTACCTGCGCCAGGGATTGCGCTATCGCGCGGCGATCCTGATGGAGCGGCTGGAAGGCGTGCGCTCGCTGGCCGAGCGCGCGCATCTGGCCGGCCGCGGCGCGCCGTGGGAGGAGGCGGGACGGCTGATCGCGCGCTTCCATCGCGCCGGTCTCGACCATGCCGACCTCAATGCGCAGAACATCCTGTTCGACGGCAACGGCCGCGGCTGGCTGATCGATTTCGATCGCGGCGTGCTGCGCATTCCCGCCACCCGCTGGCGCGAGCGCAACCTCAAGCGGCTGCGTCGTTCGCTGCTGAAGCTGCGCGGCGAGCGCAGTGTCGATGCGGTGGAGAAGGATTACGCGCGCCTGCGCCGTGCCTACGACCTGGCCTGGGAGCGCGGCTGCTGATGACGGACTGGGCGCTGCGCTTCCAGGGCGTGGGCAATGCCTCGGCGGTGACGTTGGGTTCGCCGATGGCCACCATCGAGCGCGATGGCCGGCCGTGGCTGACCATCGACTGCGGCGGCGAGGGGTTGACCGCCTACCAGGCGCACTACGGGGCGATGCCGCAGGCGCTGTTCGTCACTCACGTGCATCTGGATCACGTCGCCGGCTTCGAACGGCTGTTCGTGGACAGCTATTTCTCTGCGCGTCGCGGCAAGGTGCGGCTGTACGTGCCGGCCACGGTGGTGCCGCTGCTGCACCGGCGGGTGGCCGACTATCCGAACGTGCTGGCCGAGGGTGGCGCCAACTTCTGGGACGCGTTCCAGCTGATCGCGGTGGGCGATGCGTTCTGGCACGAGGGCGTGCGCCTGGAGGTGTTCCCGGTGCGCCACCACTGGCCGGAGACCGCCTACGGCCTGCGTCTGCAGGGCGCGCTGGTGTGGAGTGGGGATACCCGGCCGATCCCGGAAATGCTGAACCGGTATGCCGACGACGGCGAACTGGTGGCGCACGACTGCGGTCTTCACGGCAACCCGTCGCATACTGGGGTCGACGACCTGGAGCGGGAATACCCCGCCGAGCTGCTGCAACGGACCATGCTCTACCACTACGCCAGCGACGAAGATGCCGAGGCCCTGCGCGCGCGCGGCCACCGCGTGGCGCGCCCGGGCCAGTGCGTGGGGCTGGCTGCGCCGCGCGCGCCGCAGGTACCGGCGGGATGAACGCGCTGCCGCGCCTGCCGCTCGCGTCGGCGACGCCGGCGGACCGGCGCGGGCGGCCGTTGCGCGACCTGCGCCTGTCGGTGATCGAGGCCTGCAACTTCCGCTGCGGCTACTGCATGCCGGCCGACAAGGTGCCAGACGACTACGGCTTCGACGCGGCATCGCGGCTGTCGTTCGCGCAACTGGAGACCCTGGCCCGTGCCTTTGTGCGCAACGGCGTCAACAAGCTGCGCCTGACCGGCGGCGAGCCGCTGCTGCGCCGCGATCTGCCCGAGCTGGTGCGGCGGCTGGCGCGCATTCCCGGCGTGGACGATCTGGCCATGACCACCAACGGCGCGCTGCTGGCGCGGCACGCGCAGGCCTTGCGCGAGGCCGGCCTGCGCCGGGTCACGGTCAGCCTGGATGCGATCGAGCCGGCGGTGTTCCGGCAGCTGTCCGGCGGCCGTGGCGAGATCGCGCAGGTGCTCGAGGGCATCGACGCGGCGGTGGCGGCCGGGCTGGGGCCGGTCAAGCTCAACTGCGTGGTCCAGCGCGGCATCAACGACGACCAGGTGCTGCCGTTGCTGGCGCATTTCCGCGGCAGCGGCCATGTGCTGCGCTTCATCGAATACATGGACGTGGGCACCTGCAATGCCTGGCGCCGCGAGCGGGTGGTGCCGGCCGCCGAACTGCGCGACCGCATCGCCGCGCGCTGGCCGCTGCAGGCGCTGGCGCCGCATTACCCCGGCGAGGTCGCCGCGCGCTACGCGTTTGCCGACGGCGGCGGCGAGATCGGCTTCGTGACCTCGGTCAGCACGCCGTTCTGCGGCGATTGCCACCGCGCCCGCGTCTCGGCCGATGGCCATCTGTACACCTGCCTGTTCGCGGGCGAGGGCACCGACCTGCGGCCGGCGCTGGCCGGTGGCGAAGAGATGCTGGCCGAGCGCGTGCGTGCGCTGTGGGAGCGTCGCGACGATCGCTACAGCGAACTGCGGGGCGCGGCGTCGGCCACGCGCGGCAAGCACGTCGAAATGTTCCTGATCGGCGGTTGAGCGATGGACGCCGCCGTGCAAGACGCGCTGGTCGCGCTGGAGCTGGACTTGCTGGAGCCGGCGGTGCGTGCCTCGGCGACGCGCGTGGCCGAACTGCTCGACGACGCCTTCGTCGAGTTCGGCGCCTCCGGGCGCTGCTTCGACAGGTCGGCGGTGCTGCAGGCGTTGGCGGTGGAGTCGGGCGACTTCCGCTACCGCGCCTTCGACATCCAGGTGCAGTCGCTGGCGCCGGATCTTGCGCAAGTGCGCTATCGCAGCGAGCGCAGCGGCGGCGGCGAGCCGCCGCGGCAGGCGCTGCGCAGTTCGCTGTGGCAGCGCCGTGACGACCGATGGCGCATGCTGTTCCACCAGGGCACGCCGATTCCCGGCAGTGCCTGAAGATCGCGCCGTGGGAGCGGCAGCGCAGTCCATGACCAAGAAAACCTCCGCCACGTCCGCGCGCGCCGCCGCGCCGGCGCTGACCCACCTGGACCCGCAGGGGCTGCCGACCATGGTCGACGTCTCCGCCAAGGCCACCACCGCGCGCGTGGCGGTGGCGCAGGCGCAGGTGCGCTTTCCCGCCGCGGTGGCCGCGCAATTGCGCGCCGATGCATTGCGCAGCGCCAAGGGCGGCATCGTCGACACCGCGGTGATCGCCGGCACCATGGCGGTCAAGCGCACCCACGAACTGATTCCGTTCTGCCATCCGTTGCCGATCGACGGCTGCCGCTTCGCCATCGACTGGCGCTCGCCGCAGGTGCTGGGCATCGAATGCACGGTGCGCACCGTGCACCGCACCGGCGTGGAGATGGAGGCGCTGACCGGCGCCAGCGTCGCTGCACTGACCGTCTACGACATGTGCAAGGCGCTGACCCACGCGATGACCATCGGCCCGGTGCGGCTGGTCGGCAAGCGCGGCGGCAAGCGCGATGTCGGGAGCGTGGCATGAGCGCCTCGGTGACCGTGCTGTACTTCGCCAGCCTGCGCGAGGCTGCAGGCCTGGAGCGCGAGCAGGTGTGCACCGATGCCGCCGACCTGCGCGGGCTGTATGCCGAGCTCGACGCGCGCCACGGCCTGCGCTGGCCGGCGCAGCGGTTGCGGGTGGCAGTGGACGGCGCCTTCGCCAGCTGGGACGAGGCGGTGCGCGACGGCAGCGAAGTGGTGTTCATCCCGCCGGTCTCGGGAGGCTGAGCCATGTCCACCGAACCGCGTTTCCGGCTGGACGACCACCCGCTCGACATCGCCACGCTGCGCGCGCCGCTGGCACACGCCCAGGCCGGTGCCTATGCCAGCTTCGAAGGCTGGGTGCGCGACCACAACGACGGCCGCGCGGTGGATGGCCTGCACTACGAGGCCTACGCCGCGCTGGCCGAGGCCGAAGGCCAACGCATCGTCGACGAGGCGCTGGCCCGCTTCGCCATCCTCGACCTGTGCTGCGTGCACCGCATCGGCGAACTGGCGATCGGCGACCTGGCGGTATGGGTCGGCGTGGTCGCTGCGCACCGTGGCGCCGCATTCGACGCCTGCCGCTACGTCATCGACGAGGTCAAGGCGCGCGTGCCGATCTGGAAGCGCGAACGTTATCGCGACGGCGACGCGGGGTGGCTGCATCCGGAGACGCAGGCGTCGCAACCCGAGTAGCGGCGCGCGCGACCAGGTGTCGATCGTGTCTTCGTGGAGGAGGGTGGTAACCCCGCCGGCTGACCGCGCCAGGCATAGCCTGCCGCCGCAAGGATCTCTGTGCCGTCGCCACGGCCG
>NZ_JAMDLL010000023.1:0-44444 GCF_040595915.1 Xanthomonas sp. PPL134 | reverse complement strand
TCCGCGCTGCGCGCTCCGGGTCCGCGTCCATCGCGGGGATCCGCGGAAGGGGCATCCTGCCCCTGCCGCGGACGGCGTACATCCATGTACGCCGCCCTTCGGGTTTTTCCCCGCGACGGCCGCCGCTACGGAAGGGAACCCGGTAAAGCAAAAGCCTGAGCAAAAGCCAAAGCACAGCAACAGCGAAGGCCACGGCAACGGCAACGGCAACGGCAACGGTGGGAGCCTCGCATGCAGCAGCGTGCGTCTCGCCCATCTTCGCTCAGCAACCGCAGCACCCCTGACCTAATTTCCAGGCATCCGACCATGGCCACCCCCGACCTGCCGACCTTCGACAAGATCCTGATCGCCAATCGCGGCGAGATCGCCTGCCGGGTGATCGCCACCTGCCGCACGCTCGGCATCGCCACCGTGGCCGTGTACTCCGATGCCGATCGCGACGCCCGCCACGTGCGCCTGGCCGACGAGGCCGTGTATATCGGCGCCGCGCCGGCACGCGAGAGCTACCTGCGCGTTGAGCGCATCCTCGACGCCGCGCAACACAGTGGCGCGCAGGCCATCCATCCCGGGTACGGCTTCCTGTCCGAGAACGCCGAATTCGCCGAGGCCTGCGCCGCGCGTGGCCTGGTGTTCATCGGCCCGCCGCCAACGGCGATCCGCGCGATGGGCGACAAGAGCGCGGCCAAGGCGCTGATGCAGGCAGCCGGGGTGCCGCTGACGCCCGGCTACCACGGCGAGCGCCAGGATCCGCAATTCCTGCGCGAACAAGCCGCGGCCATCGGCTATCCGGTGCTGATCAAGGCCAGCGCCGGTGGCGGCGGCAAGGGCATGCGCCGGGTCGATGACGACGCCGACTTCGACGCCGCGCTCGCCGCCTGCCAGCGCGAGGCGCAGGCCGCATTCGGCAACGCGCACGTGCTGGTGGAGAAGTACGTGCTGCGGCCGCGGCACATCGAGATCCAGGTGTTCGGCGACACGCATGGCGAACTGGTCTACCTGTTCGAGCGCGACTGCTCGGTGCAGCGCCGCCACCAGAAGGTGCTGGAGGAAGCGCCCGCCCCTGGCATGGATGAGGCGCGGCGTGCGGCGATGGGCCAGGCCGCGGTGGAGGCGGCGCGCGCGGTCGGCTATGTCGGCGCCGGCACCGTGGAGTTCATCGTCGCGCCCGATGGCGCGTTCTACTTCATGGAAATGAACACCCGCCTGCAGGTGGAGCACCCGGTCACCGAGTGCATCACCGGCACCGACCTGGTGGAGTGGCAGTTGCGCGTGGCGGCCGGGCAGCCGCTGCCGCAGCGCCAGCACGAGCTGGCGATCCGCGGCCATGCGCTGGAAGCGCGGCTGTACGCCGAAGATCCGGCGCGCGGCTTCCTGCCCTCGATCGGCACGCTGCAGCACCTGCGCCTGCCTGCCGCCGATGCGCATACCCGGGTCGATGCCGGTGTCGAACAGGGTGATGTGATCAGCCCGCATTACGATCCGATGATCGCCAAGCTGATCGTCTGGGATGTGACCCGCGAGCGCGCACTGCGGCGCATGCAGGCGGCGCTGGCCGCGTGCCAGGTGGTCGGCGTGTCGACCAATGCCGCGTTCCTGCAGCGCCTGGTCGGCACCGCCGCGTTCGCGCAGGCGGATCTGGACACCGCGCTGATCGAGCGTGAGCACGCCGCGCTGTTCGACACCCCCGCGCCGACCACCGACGCGCTGTGGAGCCTGGCGGCGCTGGCCTGGCAGTTGCACGAGCACGCGCCGGCCGCGCACGCCGACGATCCGCACTCGCCGTGGGACCTGCGCGACGGCTGGCGGCTGGGTGCGCCGGCGCCGCGTGCGCTGACCTTGCAGCAGGGCGACACGCAACGCACGTTGCACCTGGCCGCGCACGCCGGCGGCTGGCGGATCCACGCCGCGCAGGCGCAGGACGCGCTGGAGGCGAGCGGCCAGTTGCGCGACGGGCGCCTGTCCGCGTTCCTCGGCACGCAGCGGGTGCAGGCCGATGCGGTGTTCGCCGGCACGCAGTTGCATCTGTTCGTCGACGGCCACGGCTACCTGTTCGAGCGCCACGACCCGGTCGCCGATGCCGACCAGCCGGCGGTGGAAGGCGGCGGCCTGACCGCGCCGATGCCGGGACGCATCGTCGCCCTGCTGGTCGCGCCCGGCACCCAGGTGACCCGCGGCACGCCGCTGCTGGTGCTGGAGGCGATGAAGATGGAGCACACCCTGCAGGCGCCGGCCGACGGCACCGTGCAGGGCTTTCGCGTGCGCGAAGGCGAGCTGGTCGGCGACGGCGTGGCGTTGCTGGATTTCGAAGCGGCGTGAGCGGCGCGCCTCGCCGCGGTCGCCAAGACCGTGGCGAGGCGTCACACTCGGCGCTGGTCCATCGTCCTGCCTGCGCCATGAAGCTCACTGCCCACGTTCTCGACGGCCACACCCTCGACGTGCGCCCGGCACCGCGCGAGCGGCCGTGGATGGACCGCACCGCCGAGCGCTATGCCTACCGCTGCCTGCCGCTGGACATCGCCAATGCGCACGGCTGGGAACTGCTGTGCCAGACCGCGTTCGAGGCCGAGTGGAACGGCGGCAACGCGCTGGACGACCTGCGCGTGCAGCCGGCGCCAGGCACGCACGCGCCGGCGGTCAGCCACTTCGGCTACGGCGTGCTCACCTTCCACGTGCCGTGCCTGTTCCGCACCGAAGCCGGCGTGGACCTGTACGTCACCGCGCCGGTGAACCGGCCCAAGGACGGCATCGCCGGGCTCACCGGGCTGATCGAGACCGACTGGAGCCCGTATACCTTCACCATGAACTGGCAGTTCACCCGGCCCGGCCGGGTGCGGTTCGAGGCCGGCGAGCCGTTCTGCCATTTCTTCCCGGTGCAGCGGCGGGTGCTGGCCGAGACCGAGCCGCGCTGGCAGCCGCTGTCGCAGACGCCGGAACTGGAGCGCGAACACCAGGCGTGGATACACAGCCGCGGGCAGTTCCTGCACGACCTGGAACAGCCCGACTCCGACGCCACCCGCGCAGGCTGGCAGCGCAGCTACTTCCGCGGGCCGGCGCCGGGGCAGTGCCCTGCCGGTGTGGAGCACAGGGTGAAACTGCGGCTGGCGCCGTTCACTCGCAGCGAGGACGCGGAGTGAACGTGACTCAGCGCGCGTGGCGCTGGCGCACGCGGGTGGACAGGCGGAACACGCCGTAGGCCAGCAGCATGCCCAGCATCCCGGCGACGGCATGCGCCCAGTCGAACACGCGCGGGCCGATACCGCCGACCTGGTCGCCCCACAGGTTGAACAGCACCAGGACGATGGCGGTGAGCCCCAGCCCGGCCAGGAACGCGGCGCGGTTGGCGCCCAGTGCGTAGAACAGGAACGGCAGCCCCAGCCCGACCAGGAAATGCACCGGGAAGAAGTACACCGAACCGTAGGGCCGCAGCAGCGACCAGACGATGGCAGCGAACACCGCGACGAAGGCGAACAGGCCCAGCGACAGCGCGCGGGTCTTGGCGGGGGGAAGGCGTGGCTCGGTCATGCGTCACCTGCAGGCAATCGCTGACCCTAGCCGAGGCCGGATCACGGTCCGGTCAAGATCCTGCGCAGCGCACGCGGCTGCCGGTCCTCAGCGCGCGCGCCGGCACCACTGCCGTTCGCACGGCACGCCGTCGTGGTTGCCGTCCATCTCCACGCCCGGGCAGTGCTGCAGGAAGTACACCGCTTCGGCGCACGAGGTCATCTGCGCGCAATGGGTGCGGCCGTCGCACTGGAACGTGGGCGCCGTCGCGGGCGTGACCGGTGCGGTAGCCGTGCGCGAAGTGGGCGATGGCGCCGCCGCCGGGGTGGCGTGCGGTGCCGACACGAAGCGCAGCGCCGCATAGCCGGCGAGCGCGAGCACCGCCAACAGCATCAGCACGCCGCGCCAGCGGCCGCGACGCGCGCGTGATGGGGCGGCCGCGCGTACCGGCGTGTCCGGTGCGCGACCAGGCCGCATCACCCGCAAGGCCCGCGGCCGTCCCTGCCCGTCGGGCTCCAGGTCGAAGGAGATCAGCTCGCCCACGCGCGGCGGCACGCCGTCTGCCGGGAACGCCGCGCGTTGCACTTCCACTTCGGTCTCGCGATGGGCCAGGCGCACCCGGCCGCAGCCGCGCGCTTCGTCCCACTGAATCAAGGTCCCGTGCGTGCGCATGGCGTCACCGCAAGAAGTGCATCGCCGCAGTGGACGCCGCCGTGCCCGGTGCGTCCCACCGTCCCTACCGCGCCTGCCTGCTCCCGCCAGGCGCAGCCCGACGCGCAGCATGCCATGGCCGCGCTGTCCGCGCCGGCCGGTCGCCACCGCGGCATGCAGGAGGCGGGCTACGTCGGCATGCCGCGTCGTCCGCTCACCGCTGCAGCGCCGGCGCGCGCAACTGTCTACCACCGGCTGCGCGGCGCTCGCTAGAGTCCGAAGCGTCGAGCAACGCCGACGCCCGCACACCGCGCGGCGCTGGCGATCGGCGCGCAACCCGGCATCGCGGCCGCCGCATGGCGCCGCCCCTGCAGCATTCGTCCCCCGATGCTGCCTGCCGGGCTCGCGCGTTTCCCCCACGTTCGACGCAACGGGGTCGTTCAACGCAGTTGCCTTCCACACGGGGTCAGGAGAGCGACATGGACATGTCTTCGGTCCGCTAGGCCGTTTTCGCCGCATCGCCGCTTCCACCGCATCGCGTTCGCGCGGCGGCGGTGGACGCTGCACCTCCCACCGCGTCTCCCGCTTCGTCTGCGCGTGCAGGCGGATGCGGACGCCCGTGCCTGCGGCGTGGCCCTGGCGCGGCGGGAGTCCTTTCATCGCGGTCGCGCAGCAGCGCGGGCGTGCGACCGGTCCGGGGCCCGGGGATGTCCGGACACAGGACGCGGCATCGCCCGCACGCATCGACGCACACGACCGGAGGTCCATCATGCATCCGTCCCACACGCGCACCCTCGCCATCGCCGTCGCGCTGACCCTCGCCAGCGGCGCCGCCTCGGCCGGCCGGTTTCCCGATTTCGGCTACGCGCCGCCGTCCACCTACAAGGGGCCGCTGTTCCAGCTCAGCCAGGACTACCCGCAGCAGCCGCCCAGCGGCCCCTTGCCGGCCTTCTTCCAGAAATTGCCCAAGCCGCTGACCAACAACTTCGAGGTCTGGCGCGGCTATGCCGACGCGGTGAAGGCCTACTGCCTGGAAGGCAACGTCGAAAGCGACTGGTACGTGCAGAACAACAAGGTGCGGCGCTGGTACCACGCGCCCTGGCAGCACTATGGCCCGCTCGGGCGCGAAGGCGTGCATGGGCTGACCAAGGAAGCGCAGATCCAGGTCAAGCAACTGGCCCCGACCCAGCTCACCACCGGGCAGACCTTCGCGGTCGGCATCTACAACGACGTGGGCGCCTACACCTTCGGCCAGGTGTGGAAGGATCCGCAGAACCCGGATCCGAGCTTCACCACCAAGCCCAACACCTTCCGCGACGGCACCGTGGTGTGCAAGGCGCTGTTCGCCGACGTGGATCTGAGCCAGGTGCCGTTCCTGCAGAACCCGGTGCTGTGGAACGCCTGGGTCACCAACAACTTCAAGTCCGCCGATCGCGCGTTCAAGCAGGTGGCGCTGATCCAGATGGACTTCGCCGTACGCGACAGCCGCGTGCCCGGCACCGGCTGGATCTTCGGCACCTTCCAGTACAACGGCGCGGTCAGCGGCAAGCCCGGCTGGCAGAACCTGGTGCCGGTGGGCGTCATGTTTGGCAACGACCCGCAGAACACCGGCGACACCTACACCAACAAGCGACCGACCCAGACCCGGATCAACCCGAACATCCTGCAGTCGGCGATCAACGCCAACGTGAAAGAACTGCCGCCGACCCACCTCGGCTGGAACGGCCGCCTCAACGGACCGGTGGACAACCCGATCAGCTCCTGCATGAGCTGCCACATGACCGCCGAATCGCCGCAGCTCTCGCCGATGAATCCGACCTTCCAGGCGCCGGACAAGGTGCCGCCGGTCGGGTCCAAGGAATGGATGCGCTGGTTCCAGAACGTCCCGGCCGGGCAGCCCTTCGACGCGGCCGCCAAGAGCACCGACTACAGCCTGCAGCTGGCCGGCGGCATCGCCAACTTCTACGACTGGAAGTGCACCCAGGACGGGGTGTTCGTCAGCGGCGGCAACCTGTGCGAGCAGAGCAAGACGTCGCTGAAGCTGATGCGCTCCACCACGCCGCCGCCGACCGTGTACCCGATCGAGCGCGGGGTGAGCAACCAGGAACTGGAGTAACCGTCCCCACGCCTTGCCTGTCGCGCGCCGCTCGACGGCGCCGGCAGGCGCGGCCTGCGCAGAGCGCGGCGAAGGACGCAGGGATGCGTGGCGTCGGACGTGACGGCGCGTGCACTCGCTCAGCCGACCTGCTGCCCCACCCACCAGGTCGTGCCGCCGGCATCGCGAAAGCCGCCGCGCCGGTCCGGATCGTCCTTCTGCATCGGCGCCTGCACCGCCGTGGCACCGGCCGCCAGCGCACGCTGGTAGGTGGCATCCACGTCGCGCACGTAGACGTGCACATGCGCCGGTAGCGCCGGCCAGCCCTCCACCGCATCGCAGAACATCACCACCGTGTCGTCGATGCGCACCTCGCCGTGGGCAAGCAGGCCGCCCTCGCCGGGAATCTGCCGCAGGGGTTCGGCATCGAACACAGCGACCAGGAAATCGAGGGTGCGCTGCGCACCGTCGACGATCAGATACGGCGAGACCGAGGTGTAGCGTTCGGGCTTGAACGACATAAAGGACTCCTGAAGTCGGGTGTGGGAGGCGGCACAGCGCGTGCCGTGCGCAAGCGTCTCATGCGACGGGCAGCCACGGTGTCCTTGGGCAATCGACGACGACACCAGGCTTCGGCTTGCCATCCAACCGGAACGGGCCTTCGACGATCTGACCCGGCGCATGGCAGCCCGCGACGCACAGACACAGCGCCCGCAGGCTCAAGACGAGATTGGCCATGATGCGATAGATCCGCTTTTCGTCCCTCATGCGTGCATCCGTGTGTCGGCACGTGCAACGTGTATGACCGAGCAGATCAATCGAAGCCAGTGCCACCACGCACGTAGGAATGTTGCTGAGTTTTCCAGTTTTTCATGAATCGGTCCGCATGCCGTGGCGGCTCATGCATAGCGCCAGAGCAGATAGATCAAGGCGCATAACAGCGGGACTGCGATCAGGAACGCGATGCTGGCGTAACGGGTGAGCAGACGCAGATCGGCGGTCGCCGTGCGCTGCTCGAACGCTGCCACATCGATCCTGGTTGCCGGTTGGTGCCTTGGATCGTGCAGGACCCGCAGCGCGTCCTCGGCCTGGGCGTTGAAACAGACGAAAAGCGCCCATTGCTCGCCCAACCTTCGCGACTCCTCCTGCACGACGTGCGTGGCGATCCCCTTCTCGCGTAGCAATTGACGCGCGCGCAGCAGCGTATCGCCGTCGTAGTACCGCGCGATGTACTTCATGATCGCCACCGAACCCGTGGGGAGCGGTGCCGATGAGCGCCGGGGCCTGCGCGGCCTGCGCCACTTACATCGCGCACGAACTCACCCGCGCCGCCAGGGTGAAGGGCACCTTGCCCAGGCCGTCGAGGCCCTCGACATCGAACGCATACACGCCCTTGGCCACGAGCGTCAGGTGCCCGTCGCGCGCGAGGTTGAAGGTCAGCATGTCGACGTCGACCGGATGGTGCGCGCCGTCCAGGTTGAGCGCGCCGTCGATGTAGCCGTCGTGCGGGTTGCGCGGGAAATCAAAGCGCTGGCCGGCCAGATCGCCGAGCCGGAGCGACGGCAGCGCGATGCCATCCAGGCGGATCGCGGTATCCACGATCTCGCCGTCACGCAGGAACGGGCGCAGCAGGATCTCCAGCGCGGCATCGCCCGGCCCGCCGGACAGGATCGCGTGGCGCGGCTGCAGGACGCTGGGCGAGAACGTCGACATCGTGGCGGCACCCGTCAGTGTTGCGCCACCGGCAACACCACGTCCATCAGCGTGGCGTCGTCCGGATCCGGCGTGGCCTTGAAACCGAGCTGCTGGCACATCGCCAGCATGGTGCGGTTCTCGCGCAGCACCTGGCCTTCGACCACCTTGAGGCCCAGCCAGCCGGCGTACTCGATCATGATCCGCATCAATTGCCAGCCGATGCCGTGGCCCTTGAGGTCGGAGCGGATCAGGATGCCGTATTCGCCGCGATCGTAGTCGGCATCGGCGTGCAGGCGCACCGCGCCGAGCATGTCGCCGCTGCGCGGTTCGATCGCCACCAGCGCGATCGAGCGTGCGTAGTCGAGCTGGGTCAGGCGCGCGATGAACTCGTGGCTGAAATGCTTGACCGCCTGGAAGAAGCGCAGGCGCAGGTCCTCGTCGGTGACGCGGGCGAAGAAGCTGCGGAACAGCGCGTCGTCCTCCGGTCGCACCGGGCGCACCAACGCGGTGCTGCCGTCGTTGAGCACGATGCGCCGCTCCCACTCCTTGGGATACGGGAAGATCGCGAAACGCGGATGGCCGCGGCCCTTGTGCAGGCGCCGCGACGGCGCCACCGCCACCCGCGCATCGACCGCGACCACGCCGTCGCGGTCGGCCAGCAGCGGGTTGATGTCCAGTTCGCGGATCTCCGGCAGATCGGCAGCCAGTTGCGCCAGCTTGACCAGCACCATCGCCACCGCGCGCTCGTCGGCGGCGGGCACGTCGCGGTAGGCCTTGAGGATGCGGCTGACGCGGGTGCGGCCGATCAGTTCGTGGGCCAGGCGCAGGTCCAGCGGCGGCAGCGCCAGCGCCTTGTCGTCGATCACCTCCACCGCGGTGCCGCCGCGGCCGAACACGATCACCGGGCCGAAGGTCGGATCGTCGGCGATGCCGGCGATCAGTTCGCGCGCCTTCGGCCGCAGCAGCGAGGGCTGCACCAGCACGCCGTCGATGCGCGCATCCGGTCGCGCGGCGCGCGCGCGGGCAAGGATGCCCTCGGCCGCATCGCGTACCGCCTCCACGCTGACCAGGTTGAGGCGTACGCCGTCCACGTCGGACTTGTGCGGGATGTCGGCCGAATGGATCTTCACCGCCACTGCCGAGCCCTGCGCCAGCATCGGCGCGGCCACCTGCGCCGCGGCCTCGGCATCGGCGGCGTGCGCCACCGCCGCGGTGGGAATGCCGTAGGCGGCCAGCAGCCGCGTGGTCGCCAGCGGGTCCAGCCAGGTCTGCCCGGCGGCGAGCGCGGCATCGACGATGCCGCGGGCGGCGGCGGCGTCGAAGGTGAAATCGTCGGGCAGGCTCGGCGGCGTTTCCATCAGCGCCGCCTGCGCCTCGCGGTAGCGCACCAGGTGCATGAAGCCGCGCACCGCGTCGGCCTCGGTGGCGTAGGTGGGGATGCGCGCGGCATTGAGCGTGGCGGTGGCGCTCTCGTCGTTGCCCAGCCATACCGCGAACACCGGCTTGTCGCGGTGGTGGCGCGGGCGCTGGCCGAGGATGCGGGTCAGCGCCTGCGCCGCATCGGCCGAGGACGTGAACGCGGTCGGCACGTTGACCACCAGCACCGCGTCGTTCTCCGGATCGTCCAGCAGCGCGCCGGCGGCCGCGGCATAGCGCTCGCCGTCGGCGTCCACCACGATGTCCACCGGATTACGGTGCGACCACTCCTGCGGCAGCGCCGCGTCCAGCCGCTGCTGGATGGGCGCCGACAGCGCGGCCAGGGTGCCGCCGAGATCGGCCAGGGTATCCACCGCCAGGCGGCCGACGCCGCCGCCGTTGCTGAGGATGGCCAGGCGCCGCCCCGGGAAGGTGCTGAGCCGGCCCAGCGTCTCGGCCGCGGCGAACAGTTCGTCCAGCGCGCGTACCCGCAGCAGGCCGGCACGGGCGAACGCGGCGCCGTACACCGCATCGGAACTGGCCAGCGCCTGCACGTGGGTGTCGGCGTTGGGATCGATGCGCAGCTGCCGGCCCGACTTCACCACCACCACGGGTTTGGCGCGGGCGGCGGCGCGCGCGGCGGACATGAACTTGCGCGCGTCGCGGATGTGTTCGACGTAGAGCAGGATCGCGCGGGTGCGGTAGTCGGTGGCGAAGTAGTCGAGCAGGTCGGCGAAGTCCACGTCCAGCGCGTCGCCCAGCGAGACCACCGCCGAGAAGCCGACCGCGCGCGCCACGCCCCATTCCACCAGCGCCGCGGCGATGGCGCTGGATTCGGAGATCAGCGCCAGGTCGCCCGGCTGCGGACAGTGCGCGGCGATGCTGGCGTTGAGCCGCGCATGCGGGGCGATCACGCCCAGGCAGTGCGGTCCGAGGATGCGCAGGCCCTTGGCGCGCGCGGCGCTCTCCACCCGCGCCGCGGCCGAGCCCGGCCTGCTGCCGAGTCCGGCGGTGAGGATGATCGCCGCGGCCACGCCGCGCCGGGCCGCGATCGACACGATGCGCGGCACCATCCGCGCCGGCGCGGTGATCACCACCAGGTCCGGCACCCAGGGCAGATCGGTGAGGCGGCGCACGGTGGGCACGCCATCGATCTCGCGGTAGCGCGGGCTGACCCAGCCGATCTGGCCAGGAAACCCGGCCGCGCGCAGGCTGCGCACCACCGCGCGACCGGCCGAGCGCTCGCGCGGGCTGCCGCCGACGATGGCGACCGAGGCGGGGCGGAACACGGACTGCAGGTGATAGGTGCTCATGGCGGCGGCAGAGGCGAGCGAATGCGCTAACGGTACACGGCTGGCCGCGGCGCGGGGATGATCCGGGTCATCGATGCGGTGGTGCAGCCGATGCAGCGTCTGCGGCGACAGGGGTCGCTGTCGCGATACCGGCATCCGCGCGTCGGGGCCGAAGCCCCTCCCACAAGGTCTCCGGTCGGTCGCTTGGTGCTCACTGCTCACTTGTGTTGCCAGAGCAGGGGCGGCACCGACCGCAGCGCAGCTTTCTTGTGGGAGCGCTTCAGGTCCATCGAATCACCCGTTTCCGGCGCGCTGTCGCGTAGGAGCGGCTCAGCCGCGACGAGGCTCTACCGGTCAGGCACGGTCGCGGCTGAAGCCGCTCCTACGCGTATGCCTCTCGTCCTTGTTAGAGGCGTCCTTCAGCCGCGACGCGACCACGCCACCCGGCCAGGCAACAGGGCGGACCCGGCGCCCCGCTCCGGGGGGCGATCCCCTCCCCCCCACAGGAAGACACGCAGCGCCGTCTCACACTCGCCCGACCCAAGGATTCGCCATGCAGCGGGCCCCCACCTGCCTGCGCGTCAGCAGACGGTCGCCTTGGCGGCCGCATAATGCGCCGATGGAGACGACTCGTGCATAGCGGCGGCCTGGAACTGGCGCTGGTGCTGCTGCTGGCCGCGGTGATCGCGGTACCGGTGTTCAAGCGGCTGGGCCTGGGCGCGGTGCTGGCCTACCTGGCCGCGGGCGTGGTGCTGGGGCCGGACGGGCTGGGCTTCGTGCAGGACACCGAGCGCATCCTCAACGCCGCCGAGATCGGCGTGGTGATGCTGCTGTTCCTGATCGGCCTGGAATTGTCGCCGGCGCGCTTGAAGGTGATGCGGCATGCGGTGTTCGGCGCGGGCTCGGCGCAGGTGGCGCTGACCGCGCTGCCGCTGGGCGCGCTGGCGCTGTGCATGGGCCTGAACTGGAAGAGCGCGCTGGTGATCGGCCTGGCGCTGGCGCTGTCGTCCACCGCGGTGGGCCTGCAATTGCTGGCGGAGCGCAAGGCGCTCAACAGCGACTACGGCCGGCTCGGCTTCGCCATCCTGCTGTTCCAGGACCTGATCGCGATCCCGCTGCTGGCCGCGGTGCCGCTGCTCGGCGGCGCCAAGAACGACACCCTGACCTGGTCGGAAGTGGGCCAGGCGCTGGGCGCACTGGCGGTGGTGGTGCTGTGCGGACGCTTCGTGCTGCGCCATCTGTTCCGCACGGTGGCGCGCACGCGCATGCCCGAGGTGTTCACCGCCAGCGCGCTGCTGGTGGTGCTGGGCAACGCCTGGTTCCTGCAGAAGGCCGGGCTCAGCCCCAGCCTGGGCGCGTTCCTGGCCGGCGTGCTGCTGGCCGATTCGGAGTTCCGCCACGAACTGGAGGCGCAGATCGAGCCGTTCCAGGGCCTGTTGCTGGGCGTGTTCTTCATCGCCGTGGGCATGGGCATCGACCTGGACCGTATCGTCGCCGAGCCGTGGCTGATCGCCGGCGCCGTGGCCACGCTGCTGCTGGTCAAATTTGCGCTGCTCGCAGGCATCGCCCGCGTGCTGCGCCTGCCCTGGCGCAGTGCGCTGTTGCTGGGCAGCCTGCTGTGGCTGGGCGGCGAGTTCGCCTTCGTGGTGTTCACCGAGGCGCAGCGCGTGCGGCTGCTCGACGATGCCACCCATGGCCGCCTGGTCGCGGTGGTCGGCGTGTCGATGGCGCTGACGCCGCTGCTGCTGCTCGGCATGCAGCGCCTGCTCGGCGGCAACGAGGCCGGCAAGGGCAAGCAGCCGCCAACGCCGGCGGCGCAGTACGACACGGTGGAGACGCAGCGCGCGCAGGTGCTGATCGCCGGCATGGGCCGCTTCGGCCAGATCGTGGCGCGCCTGCTGACCGCGCAGCGCATCCCGTTCGTGGCGCTGGAACACAATCCGGACACGGTGGAGGACCTGCGCCGCTTCGGCAACAAGCTCTATTACGGCGACCCCAGCCGCCCGGACCTGCTGCGCGCGGCCGGCAGCGACGGCATCCGCATCTTCGTGGTGGCGATGGACGACCCGGAGACCAACATCAAGACCACGCGGCTGATCCGCCGGCTCTACCCCACCGCCAAGGTGCTGGCGCGCGCGCGCAACCGCCAGCACGCCTGGCGGTTGATGGACCTGGGCGCCGAACCGTTCCGCGAGGTGTTCGCCTCCAGCCTGGAACTGAGCGAGCAGGTGCTGCTCGGCCTGGGCCTGGACGCGGCCACCGCGCGCGACCGCATCGCCCGCTTCCGCGAGCACGACACGCAACTGCTGCGCGCCCAGCACCTGGTCTACGACGACGACGCGGCGGTGGTGCAGACCGCGCGCGCGGCGCGTGCCGATCTGACCCAGCTGTTCGAGGCCGACGTCAACGATCCAACGGCCGGGCCGGCGGAGACGACGGGTGCGACGGGCGCGGAACAGCAGCGCAGTTGATGCGGCTGGGTTGGATGCTGCGGCCGGAGCCACGCGGCCAGCGGTGTCGCAGGCGTGCGCTGCATGATGTGCGCGCGTCGTTGCCGACGACGGCGGTCACGGTGGGTACGCCGTTGCCACGCACGGCGGAACGCGATGGGGACGCCGACGAGTCGCCGAGGCACCTGCCCACTGCAGCGTGGTGCGCGTGCAGTCGGGCGTGGTCGCGTCGGGGCTGAAGCCCTCCCACAATTGCGATCGAAAGCTTCCGGCGCGGTGACGCCTGCTGGCTTCGACAACAGGGAACGATGGAACTCCCATGACCTGCCGGTTCGCCAAAGCCAATGCTCGGCAAGCGCGCTGTATCCGCACGCCATCAAGCCTTGCATTGTGGGAGGGGCTTCAGCCCCGACTGCAGGAGCCAGCCGCCATCGCTGCGCCGCTCCTGCGACATGGAAGCATTTCCCCGAGCACTGGCGCCCACGCCAGCGCCCGGGGCGCCGCTTCAGCGCTTGCTTCAGCGCTTTCGTGCGGGACGCTTCGCGGCGCTGCCGGCCGCACGCTTGACGGCCTTCTTCGCGGTGGGCTTGGCGACCTTCTTCGCTGCCGATGGCTTTGCTGGCGCCGCGGCGGGCTTGGCCCTGGTCGACGTGCGTGCCTTGGGCGAAGCGGAAGCATCGGCCGCCTTGGCCCCGCTGCGCTTCGGCGCCGGCGTCACCGGCCGGGTCTCGGTCGTGGCGGTGGCCTCCGGCGGACGCCGCGGCGGCGGGCGGCGCCCGGCGGTCAGGGTGCGCCAGGTGTGGCCGCCGTTGAGCGCCAGCAGCGCGTCGGCCGCCGCCGGGCCGGCGCTGCCGGCCGGGTACTGCGGGGTTTCGTCGGCCGAGGTCTGCCAAGCGTCGAGGATCGGCTGCACGATGGTCCAGGCCGCCTCGACCATGGTCGCGTCCTGGAACAGGCCGGCCTCGCCGTGCATGCAGTCCTGCAGCAGGCGTTCGTAGCCCACCGTGTATTCCTTGGGGAACCAGTCGCGGTAGCGGAAGTCCATGCGCACCGGCGCCAGGCTGACCCGCGCGCCCGGGCGCTTGACGTCGAACTGCAGCGAGATGCCCTCGTCGGGCTGGATGTGCAGCACCAGCCAGTCCGGGCCGTAGCCGCCGATCTCGGCGCTGCGCAGCGGCGCCAGCGGCGCCGGCTTGAAGCGGATCGCGATCTCGGTGGTGCGCTCGCGCAGGCGCTTGCCGGTGCGCAGGTAGAACGGCACGCCGGCCCAGCGCCAGGTATCGACCTGCAGCTTCATCGCCACGTAGGTCTCGGTGTTGGAATCCGGCGGCACGGTGTCTTCCTCGCGGTAGCCGGGCACCGCGTTGCGGCCGATCGCCCCGGCCGCGTACTGGCCGCGCACCACGTCGGCCGGGCTCAGCGGCCGTACCGCCTCGATCACCTCGGCGCGCCGGCGCAGCATCGCCGCCGGGGTGAACGCCGCCGGCGGTTCCATCGCGATCATCGCCAGCAACTGGAACAGGTGGTTGGGCACCATGTCGCGCAGACAGCCGGTGGGATCGTAGAAGCCGCCACGGCCTTCCACGCCGATGGTCTCGGCCGCGGTGATCTGCACGTGGTCGATGCGGTCGCGGTTCCACACCGGCTCGAACAGGCCGTTGGCGAAGCGGAAGGCGAGGATGTTCTGCACCGTTTCCTTGCCCAGGAAATGGTCGATGCGGAACACCTGGTCCTCGTCGAGCACGCGCCCGACGATGGCGTTGAGCTCGCGCGCGCTCTGCAGGTCGTGGCCGAACGGCTTCTCCACGATCACCCGGCGCCAGCCGCCGTTGGCGCTCTGCTTGACCAGCCCGGCCGCGCCCAGTTGCTCGATCACCGGCGCGAAGAAGCGCGCCGCGGTGGCCAGGTAGAACAGCACGTTGCCGCCGGTACGGTACTGCGCGGCGACCTTGTCCAGCAGCGCGCCCAGGCTGCGATAGGTGCCGGCGTCGTTGAAGTCGCCGCGCAGGTAGTGCAGGCGCGAGCGCAGCCAGCCCCACACCTCTTCGTCCAGGCCGTCGGCCTTGAACTCGGCGTCGCGGTCGGCCATCAGCCCACGCATCGCATCGCCGAGCATGCGCCGCCACGCCACTTCGCTGACCGCGCCGTGGTCCACGCCGATCACCGCGAATTCCTCGGGCAGCGCGCCGCTGTGGCGCAGGTTGTACAGCGCCGGCAGCACCAGGCGCCGGGTCAGGTCGCCGCGGGCGCCGAACACCACGATCAGGCAGGGTGGGGTGGTCTGGGAGGCATCGCTCATGGATGGGTGTCCTGTTCGCCGATCAAGCCATGCAGGCGCAGCGCCGCGTGGACCAGCGCCACGTGCGAATAGCCCTGCGGGAAATTGCCGAGCATGCGGCCGCTGCGCGGGTCGTATTCCTCGGCCAGCAGGCCGACGTCGTTGCACAGGCCGAGCAGGCGTTCGAACAGCGCCTGCGCCTGCTCGCGGCGGCCCAGCAGCGCATAGTTCTCCACCAGCCAGAAGCTGCAGGCGACGAAGGTGCCCTCGCCGGCCGGCAGGCCGTCGCCGCTGTCGTCGTCGGCGCGGTAGCGTTCGACCAGGCCGTCGATGCTCAGGCGCTCGGCGATGGCATCGGCGGTGGCGGCCACGCGCGGATCGTCCGGCGGCAGGAAGCCGACCAGCGGAATCAGCAGGGTTGCCGCGTCCAGCCGCTCGCTGCCGTAGCTCTGCACGAAGTAGCCGTCGCGGTGCACGCCCTGCGCCAGCACCTGCGCGTGGATCTCGTCGGCCAGCGCGCGCCAGTGCGCGCGTTGCGTGGCATCGGCGTCGGTGACGCCGTCGCGCGCGCCGCAGTCGAACGCCAGCCACGCCATCACCTTGGAATGCACGAAGTGCTGGCGCTTGTCGCGGATCTCCCAGATGCCTTCGTCCGGATCGCGCCAGCGCTCTTCCAGCACCTCCAGCAGCTGCCGCGCCAGCGAGCGGCCATGCACCGCCGAGGCCATGCCCTCGTGGTGGCCACGGTGGAACGCGGCGATCACTTCGCCATAGACGTCGAGCTGGAACTGGCCGACCGCGGCATTGCCCACGCGTACCGGCGAGGCGCCTTCGTAGCCGGGCAGCCAGTCCACCTGCCATTCGGCCATGCGCCGTTCGCCGCCGATGCCGTACAGCGCCTGCAACTGGTCCGGCGACCCGGCCACGGTGCGCTGCAGCCAGCCATGGAAGGCGGCGGCCTCGTCGAAGTAGCCAGCCGCGCGCAACGCGGTGAGGGTGAACACCGCATCGCGCAGCCAGCAGAACCGGTAGTCCCAGTTACGCTCGCCGCCCAGGCGCTCGGGCAGCGAGGTGGTCGGCGCGGCGACGATGGCGCCGGTCGGCAGGTAGCTCAGCCCCTTCAGCACCACCAGCGAGCGCCGCACCGCCTCGGTCCACGCGCCCGCATCCAGGCAACGGTGCGACCAGCCATGCCAGAACGCCTCGGTCTGCGCCAGCGCCTGTTCCGGCTCCAGCAAGGGCGGCAGTTCCAGGTGCGAGGCGCCATGGCTGAGCACGAACCAGGTGCTCTCGCCGGCCTCCAGCACGAACTCGGCCTCGGTGGCAAAGCCGTGGCCGTGCATGGCCTGCGGGCTGCGCAACGCGATCTGGTCCGGCCCGGCCACCGCCTGCAGGCCGCCGTCGATCTGCGACACCCAGGGAATGGTGCGCCCGTAGTTGAAGCGCAACTGCAACTGCATGCGCAGCGGCACCCGCCCGTGCAACCCGCGCACGATCCGCACCACGTGGTTGTGCAGCACCTCGTCGTGGCTGGCGACCATGAAGTCCAGCAGCGCCACCGCGCCTGTGTCGGTCTCGAACCGCGTCTCCAGCACCAGGCTGCCGTCGAGATAGGCGCGGGTGCTGGTGAAGGCACCCTGCGGCGCGATCGCCCAGCGGCCGTGGTCGGGTTCGCCGAGCAGGGCCGCGAACAACGCGTCGGAATCGAAGCGCGGCAGACACAGCCAGTCGATCGAGCCGCAACGGTCCACCAGAGCCGCGCTGCGGCAGTTGCCGAGCATGGCGTAGTCTTCGATTCGCGAGGCCATCGTGGGCGCCGGGGCGGAGGAGCCGCGAGTCTGCCAGCGCCGGTGTTTGCGTTGCGTAATCGCCGCGCGGCGCCGTTCAGGCGCGCGCAAGCGACCGGCTGCCGCTACACTGCGCCTGCGCATGACTTCCGATCCCGCTGCCGCCGCCCTGCGCACCCTGGTCCTGGAGGACGATCCGATACTGCGCGATCGCATCCTGGTGCCGGGCCTGCGCCGCTTCGGCTTCGCCGCCGATGGCTGCGGCACCGGCGCGGAACTGCAGCAACGGGTGCAGCGCGAAGGTGCCGAGATCGTGGTGCTGGATGTCGGCCTGCCCGACACCGACGGCTTCACCCTGGCCGGCGCGCTGCGCCAGCAGTATCCGGACCTGGGCATCGTCATGCTGACCAGCCTGGGCCAGACCGAGGACCGCATCCGCGGCCTGACCGGTGGCGCCGATGCCTATCTGTCCAAACCGGTGGAAATCGACCTGCTGGCCGCGACCCTGCACAGCCTGGCGCGGCGTGTGAGCGGGCGCCTGCCCGCGGCGCCGGCGCGCGGACGCTGGCAGGTCAGCGAAGACGGCTGGTGCCTGCTGTCGCCGTCCGGCGCTGCGGCCGCGCTGACCGGCAGCGAACGCCGCCTGTGCCTGCGCCTGCTCGAGCAACCGGGCCTGCTGGTGGCGCGCGAGGCGTTGATCGCCGCGCTCACCGACCGCGTCTACGACTTCGACGCGCACCGCCTGGATTCGATGGTGCACCGCCTGCGCAGCAAGGTGCAGCGCCGCTGCGGCGAACCGCTGCCGCTGGCCGCGGTGCACGGCCAAGGCTACATCTTCGATCCCGCCGGCTGACGCGCCCCTCGCCGGCGCGTGGCGCGGGCCGGCGAGGCCGCCCAGTCCCTACGCCGGCACCGACACAGACGCCGGCACCGCATCGGCATGCGGCAGCACGATGCGGAAGCGCGTGCCCACGCCCACGGTGCTGTGCACCTGGATGCGGCCGCCGGCGCGCACCACCAGGTCGCGCACCACCGCCAGACCCAGGCCGGTGCCGCGGTCGGCGGGCTTGGTGCTGTAGAACGGCTCGAACACCTGCGCGGCCACCTCCGCCGGCATGCCGTGGCCGTCGTCGGCGACCTCGATGACGGTGCCCTCGTCCGCGCTGGACACGGCGATGTCGAACTGGCCACGGTCGGCGATCGCGTCGCGGCTGTTGGAGGCCAGGTTCAACAGCATCAAATCGAACTGGCTGCGCTCGAAGCGGATCGGCGCCGGTGCCGCCGGTAGCGCGCAGCGCAGCACGATCCGCGCTTCCAGCAACTGCCGCAGCATCGGCTGCAGCGCCTCCACCGCGGCCGCGGCGTCGAAACGTTCGACATGCTCGGCATCGCGGCGGCTGAAGCGCAGCAGCCGGCGCACGATGGTCATGCCGCGCTCGGCCGACTCTTCCACCGCCGCCAGGCTGTCCTCCAGTTGCGCGATGCGCTGCGCGTCGCCGGCAAGATCGTCGTCGTGGCGCGCGGCGGCGAAGCCGGACATCACCGCCAGGATGTTGTTGAAGTCGTGGGCCAGGCCGCTGGCCATGCGCTCGGTGATCTCGCGTTTCTGCGCGTGGATCAGCTGGGTCTGCGCGCGTTCGCGCTCCTGCATCTCCTGCTGCAGGCGCTGGCCGCGCGCATTGGATTCGCGCAGGCTCTCGCGCAGCGCCTCGGTGGTGCGGTCCAGCAGCAGCGCCACCAGCAGGTAACTGAACAGCACCGGCAACACGTTGAAGAACGCCTGGGCTGGCGTGTCGGCGAGCTCCAGCAGCGCGTCATGGCCGACGCCGACGCCGAGCATCAGCAGCAGCGCTGCGAACGTCACCCACAGCGCGCGGCGCCCGAGCACCAGGCCGGCCAGGATCAGCACCAGCATCTGCGCCAGTTGGTCCGGCAACTGCCGCTGGAACCCATGGATGGCGGCATTGACCAGCAGCGACCCGAGCATTGCCCCGAGCAGCAGCCGCACCCCACCGCGCAAGGCGCCATGGCGCACGCGCACGAAGCCGATCGCCGCGCACACCCCGATCAACAGGCTCATGGTCAGCGAGATGAGCAGGCCGGGCTGCATCGGCTGCCCGCGCAGCTGTGGCCACGCCAGCACCAGCGCGATCACCAGCGTGGCCGGAATGGTCACCGCCAGGAACAGCAGCAGCAACTGGATCACCCGCGCATTGCGCCGATCCACCTCGTCCATCAGCGGCGCGCGGCCCAGCCAGTTCCAGAACGCCTTCGCCATGCCGCCGTGCTCCATTCCCGTTCAGTGAGAATCCGATGATGATCATGCGAGAACTTGCAGGTGACAAGCCGGTGACGGCGGGCCTAAGTTCGCATGACGGAACGCGCCTGGGGACGACGGCGCGGCTCCCAGATCACTCCTGACCGATGCGGAGGCGCACACGCGCCGCCGACGTCACCTTCTGCCCTGCCGTTTCCCAGCCCGAGATCGCCATGAACGATTGCACTTCTCCGCGCGGCGCCGCCGCCCGTCATCCAATGCCCCGTGCGACCAGCACCCTGGCCCTGGCCTGCGCACTGTGCCTGACCTCGACGGCGATGGCGCAGACGCCCGCCACCACGACAACGGCGGCCGGCACGGCCCAGTCCACCGGCACCGACGCCACGGCCAGCGACGCCAGCGCCACCCCGGCCGCGACCACCTACGATCCCAGCGTCTACTTCAAGGCCACCGGCGGCGCCGACAGCAACGCCGGCGCCGAGGCCGACGGCGACGAAGCGCTGGCCGCCGGCGAGGCCGCCTCGGCGGTGGGGACAGGGGCCATCGCGCTCGGCGGCGGTGCGGTCGGTTATGCCAACCACGCGGTGGCGGTGGGCCACAACAGCTTGGCCACCGAGATCTCCACCACCGCCGTCGGCGGCATGCTCGACGTGGATTATTCGTACCTGTCCGGCGGCGTGACGATCCTGCAGCAGACCTCCGCCACCGGCATGGCCGCGACCGCCCTGGGCGCCGGCGCGCAGGCCAGCGGCAAGTTCAACGTGGCCGCCGGTGCCGGCGCGATCGCCAGCGACCGTTCCAGCGTCGCCGTCGGCGGCATCGTCGACGTGGGCGAAGACAGCTTGAGCAGTGAAGGCATGCAGTTGCAGGCGACCCAGGCCACCGGTCCGATGTCGACCGCGCTGGGCGGTGGCGCGCTGGCCACTGCCTACAGTTCCACCGCGGTCGGCGCCCTGGCCGAGGCCAGCGCCAACCGCACCGTGGCCATGGGCTCCACCGCAGTGGCCAACCAGTATGCGGCCGTGGCCGTGGGCGCACAGAGCCAGGCCACCGCCGAGTGGGCGAGCGCCTTCGGCAACGGTGCGCGCGCCTGGGGCGCCCACAGCGTGGCCATGGGCGCCAGCGCGTTCGCACAGAGCGACGACGGCACGGCGGTCGGCCCAGCCGCGCTCGCCCTCGGCGTCGGCTCCACCGCGCTCGGCAACGGCTCCTGGGCTGGCGGCACCCGCAGCCTGGCCCTGGGCGGGGGAATGGTGTGGAACGGCGAATTCTTCCGCGAGACCCCGGTGCTGTTCTACGACAGCATCGCCGTTGGCACCGGCGCGGACGTGTTCGGCGACCAGTCGATCGCGATCGGCCCCGGCGCCCGCGTCGGCAACTCGAAGTTCGTCAACGACCAAACGACCATCACCAACCGCAGCGTCGCGCTGGGCGCCGGCTCGGTCGCCGAACGCGACAACACCGTGTCCATCGGCGCGGCCGGCAGCGAGCGCCAGCTCACCAACCTGGCCGCCGGCACCCTGGACACCGATGCGGTCAACCTGGCGCAGCTGCGCAACGTCGCCGCCGCATTCGGCGCCGGCAGCGTGGTCGACGCCAACGGCACCCTGATCGGCGGCAACTACCTGGTGCAGGGCAACCACTACACCGACCTGGGCTCGGCGATGGGTGCGCTGGACACCGCGCTGACCGGCTTCGGCAACCGCCTGAACACCCTCGGCGGCTCCGGCGGCATCAGCGTCGGCGACGGCGGCGGCGCGGCCACCGCGCCCAGCACCGGTGCCGGCACCAATGCCGTGGCCGTGGGCTCCGGGGCCACCGCCAACGGCAACAACGGCCTGGCGATGGGCGCGCAGGCGCTGGCCTACGGCCCCAACGACACCGCCATCGGCGGCAACGCCACGGTCAACGCCGACGGCAGTACCGCGGTCGGCGCCAACGCCCGCGTCGCCGCGGTGGCGACCAATGCGGTGGCGCTGGGCGAAAGCGCCAACGCGTCGGCGGCCTCGGCCACTGCGCTGGGCCAGGGCGCTTCGGCCAGCGCCGCGAACTCGGTGGCGCTGGGCCAGGGCGCGGTCGCCAACCGCGCCAACACAGTGTCGGTGGGCAGCGCCGGCAACGAGCGCCAGGTCGCCAACGTCGCCGCCGGCAGCGCCGACACCGACGCGGTCAACGTGGCGCAGATGCGCGCGGGCAACAGCGCCACCCTGAGCAGCGCCAACGCCTACACCAACACCCGCATCACCGCGCTGGACGACAGCTTCAACCAGTTGCGCACCGACACCGAGCGTCGCTTCGACGGCATGGACCGGCGCATGGACAAGCTGGGCGCGATGAGCGCGGCGATGCTCAACATGGCGGTCAACGCCGCCGGCACGCAGAGCCCGCGCGGGCGCGTGTCGGTCGGCGCCGGCTTCCAGGGCGGACAGCAGGCACTGTCGGTCGGCTACGCCCGCAAGCTCGGCGAGCGCGCCTCGTTCAGCCTGGGCGGCGCCTTCAGCAGCGGCGAGTCCTCGGCCGGCATCGGCGTGGGCATTGACCTGTGACCCAACGCGGCGCCGCGTGCGCCGCCGTTTTCTTTCTTCTCACTTCTCTTTCCAGGATCTGCAGATGATGTCTTCCAATACGCTCGCCACTGCCCTCGCCGCCATCCTGTTCGCCGGCGCCGCGCAGGCGGCCACGCCCACCATCGGCCTGGGTGGCGTGCACGGCCCGGTGCCGCAATCGGCCACCCCTGGCGACCTGGGGCAGCGCTTCATCGTCAAGACCCGCGACGGCGGAACCCAGGCGCGCACCCTGCTCGCCACCACCCTGAGCAGCGCGGTGGCGCGCAGCGGCATGCAGCGCGCGCAGATCGCCAGCAACGGCCTGACGCTGCGCAGCGCGGTCAGCGCCAAGGTACTGCGCGACATGGCGGTGCCGGGCTGGCACGTGGTGCAGACCTCGCGTCACCTCAGCGACAGCGAACGCACCGCCTTCATCAACGAACTCAAGGCCGACCCGTCGGTGGTGTCGGTGCAGGTCGACCGCCTGTACCGGCGCTTGGACGAGGCCAGCGTGCGCCTGCCGACGGCGATGGCGGCCGCCGCCTCCACCACGCCCAACGATCCGGCCTACGCCAAGCTGCAGTGGAACTTCCACGACCCGGTCGGCGGGGTCAACGCCGAAGCCGCCTGGACCCGCTCCACCGGCAAGGGCGTGGTGGTGGCGGTGGTCGACACCGGCGTGGTCAAGGACAACCCGGACCTGGCCGCCAACGTGCTGCCCGGCTACGACATGATCACCGACCACCGCGTCTCGCGCCGCGACACCGACGGCCGCGCGGCCGGCGGCTACGACCTGGGCGACTGGGTCGAGGCCGACTACTGCAATGCGCTGGGCGGGTCCGGCAACGCCGCGGAGCCGAGCTCGTGGCACGGCAGCCATGTCTCCGGCACCATCGCCCAGGTCACCAACAACAACCTGGCCACCGCCGGCCTGGCCTACGACGCCAAGATCGTGCCGGTGCGCGTGCTCGGCTCCTGCGGCGGCTTCGGCAGCGACATCGCCGACGGCATGCTGTGGGCCGCGGGCCTGCCGGTGGCCGGCCTGCCGACCAATCCGAACCCGGCCGAGGTGATCAACATGAGCCTGGGCAGCGGTGGCCCGGACACCTGCCCGCAGATCTACCAGGACGCGATCGACCAGATCAACGCCAAGGGCACGATCATCGTGGTCGCCGCCGGCAACTCCAATGCCGATGCCGGGACCTACACCATGTCGTCCTGCAACGGCGTCATCAGCGTCGGCGCCTCGCGGGTCAATGGCGGCCGCGCCAGCTACTCCAACTACGGCACCCGCGTGGACATCGCCGCGCCGGGTGGCGGCGGCGACGTCGACGGCAACCCGAACGGCTACATCTTCCAGGTGCTCAACGGCGGTACCCAGAGCCCGACCAGCGACTGGCAGATCGGCGGCATGGCCGGCACCTCGATGGCGTCCCCGCACGTGGCCGCGGCGGTGGCGATGGTGCAGAGCGTGGCCAAGACCCCGCTCAGCTGGACCGGCATGCGCGACCTGCTGCGCGCCAGCGCGCGGCCGTTCCCGGTGGCGATCCCGACCACCACGCCGATCGGCGCCGGCATCCTGGACATCGACATGCTGCTGCAGATGGCCACCACCCCGCCGTGCGATCCCTCGGACAGCAGCTGCGTGCCCCCGACCAAGACCCTGGTCAACAAGGTCGAGATGCGTGGTGTCGGCAGCCAGGGCGGCGACAGGCTGTACAGCTTCCAGGCCGCGGCCGGCACGGTGGTGAGCTTCATGACCTTCGGCGGCACCGGCAACGTGGCGATGTACGTGGCGGCGGGCAAGACGCCGACCAGCAGCAGCTACGACGCGCGCTCCACCCGCGCCGGCACGACCCAGACGGTGCGCCTCACCCCGTCCAGCGCCACGACCTACTACGTGCGCCTGAGCGGCAGCTACAGCGGCCTGACCGTGGTGGCGCGGCAGTAACGCCAAACCGCGCGGCGGTGCCGCTTGCCGCCGCGCCACGTGCGCGGGAGGCGGCCCTCCCGCAGCGGTTCCGACAGCAGCGACGTACCCACCATGACGCACTCGCCCGCCCTCCGGTGGGCATTTTTTTGGGCGCTGCGGCGCACCGCGCTGCCGCAAGCCCCCTCTCCCACCAGGAGAGGGATCGGGGTGAGGGTGCGGCACGAGACGCGGTGCAATGGGCGAGGCGCGGCGGCGCCCTCCCCTCATCCGGCCCTCAGGGCCACCTTCTCCCGCTGGGAGAAGGAAGAGCGCTAGCGGCTCTCGCGCAGGAACCGGGCCATCGACGACACCCCCGGCAGCGCCGGCTGGAACTGCCCGGCGACGTCGACGAAGCCGCGCATCACCGCGATCTCGCGCGGGGTGCGGTTCAAGGTGTCGCGCAGTTCCGGATCGGCGCCGGCGCGCAGCAGGCGCTGCACCAGCAGCGGCAGGCCGTGCAGCGCGGCCAGGTGCAGCGGGCCGAAGCCGCGCGGATCCTGCACCTCCAGGCTGACGTCCTCGTCGAGCAGGCGCTCGACGCCGGCCAGCACCACCGGCTCCTCACAGGCCGTGCCCGGTTCGGCGCGCGCGCCCAGCAGCAACAGCAGCGGCGTCACCCCGCCGGCGGAGCCGCGGTCGGCCTCGGCGCCGGCCAGCAGCAAGGTGTCCAGCAACGCCAGCAGGCGCGTCTTGTCGCGCGCGGTGAAGCCGTACAGCGCCGCGCAGTGCAGCGGCGCCAGTTGCTGGGCGTCGCCGGCATGCACGTCGGCACCGGCGGCCAGCAGCCGCGCGGCGATGTCGGGCAGGCCCAGCGCGCAGGCCAGCATCAGCACGGTGACCCCGCCGGGCAGGCGGTGTTCGATCTGCGCGCCGGCCTGCAGCAGGGCGGCAACGATCTCGGTCTGGCGCATGCTCACCGCCGCCGACAGCGGCGTGGCGCCACTGGCCGCGGCGTGCTGCAGATCGGCGCCGCGCGACAGCAGCAGCTTCACCGCTGCGGCATGGCCACCGCCGGCAGCGCGCAGCAGCGCGGTGCAGCCCTGCGCGTCCACCGCATCCACCGGCAGGCCCAGGTCGATCAGGCGGCGGATCGCCTCGGCATCGCCGACCATCGCCGCGGCCGGCACGTCGGCCTCGCGCAGCGGGCGCCGCGGCAGCGGCCAGGTGCGCCAGTCCAGCCAGTCGGCCAGGTCGCGGCGGCCGCTGGCCAGGGCCACGCCGAGCGGGGTCTGGCCGTCGGCGGCGCGCGCGTCCGGCGAAGCGCCTTGCTGGATCAGCAGTTTCAGCGAGGCCTCGCGGCCCAGCGCAGCGGCCAGGTGCAGCGCGGTCATGCCGTGGCTGTCGCGGGCCTCGCGGTCGGCGCCGCGCTCGAGCAGTTGCAGTTGCAGGCGCAGCCAGCCCAGCCGCACCGCCAGCGACAGCGGCGGATCGCCGGCCGGCGACGGCGCGAACGGATCGGCGCCACGCTCGAGCAGTTCCAGGGCGAACTGTTCCAGCGCGCGCGAGGCGTGATCGTGCTGGGCGCAGGCGGCGAGCAGGCGGGTCAGGCCGCCGCGGCCGGCCGGCGACACGCCGTGGCGCAGCATCGCCTGCAGGCTGGGCACCGCCTCCACGCCACGCGAGAGCAGCGCGAACATCGGGGTATCGCCACAGGCATCGAGCACCTCCGGCTCGGCGCCGTGCGCCAGCAGCCAGTCCACCGCCTGCGCGTTCAGCGCCAGCGGCGCATCGTGCAGCAGCGCGCCCAGTTCCTCGGCCGCGCACAGCCGCGCCAGCGCGGCCAGGCCGTCGCGCGGCTGGCCCAGTTGCAGGCCTTCGCGCAGCAGTTCCAGCGGCGGCCGGTCGGGCAGGCCGGCGGGGCCGGTCTCGCCCTGGCCGTCGCTGACCGCGGCCGGCAGCGGATAGTCCGGGTCCAGCGCGGACACGATCGCCCAGCGCCCGGCCTCGGCGGCCAGGTCGACCGCGCGGCGGCCGCTCTGGTCCGGCTGCGCCGGCGCCACGCCCAGCTCCAGCAGGCGCCGGATCAGGCCGGGGGCGACGTGGTCGGCGGTGCAGGCCAGCAGGATCGCGTTGCGGCCGTCGCCATCGACCGCGACCACGTCCGGCTTGTGCGGCAGCAGCCGTTCCAGCACCGCCACGCGGCCGTGGCGGGCGGCTTCCAGCCACGGCGTGCGGCCCAGCGCGTCGCGCGCTTCCAGATTGGCGCCGGCGCCGAGCAGGGCCTGCACGATCTCCACGTGGCCGGCCTGCGCCGCCTCGTGCAGCGCGCTGCGCCGCTGGCGATCGCGCGCATCGACCCGCGCCTTGTGCTTGAGCAGCAACTGCACGCCGGCCGGATCGTCTTCCTCGGTGCCGGCGGCGGCCAGCAGCACTGGGCTGGCGTCGGCCGGCTCCGGCTTGGCGCCGCGCTCGAGCAGGAACTTGGCCATGCGCCAGTTGCCGACCTGGCAGGCCACCGCCAGCGGGGTCAGGCCGTCGCGGTTGGCCGCGTCCAGTTCGGCGGCGGCGTCGCGCAGCAGCGCGGCCACGCCCGGGTCGGAACTGCGCGCGGCGTGATGCAGCGGGGTGTTGCCGTCGCCGTCGCTGGCGCGCGGGTCGGCGCCGTTGGCGAGCAGGGTCATCACCGCTTCCGGGCGGCCGTGCCAGCTGTCGCGGGTGGCGGCCAGCAGCGGGGTCATACCCAGGTGCGGGCGATTGACGTCGACCCCGCGCACGATCAGTTCGCGCAGCAGGCGCAGGTCCGGCAGCACCGCGGCCAGCACCGGCAGGCTGCGCTGGTCGCGCCACTCGGCAGCGGGCAGCGCATGCGGATCGGCACCGGCCTGCAGCAACTGCAGCGCGCGGTCGACGCGGCCGCCGCGGGCAGCGTCGTACAGCGCCGCATGCAATTCGTCCTGTGCGGGCGCCGGCTCGTCGGCGCGCGGCGCGGTGTTGGCGCTCAGTTCGGCGAACAGGTCGGCGGAGGACACCGGCGGGGTCAGCGTCTGCGGCGGTGCCACCCGTTGCAGGCCGGCATGCAGCAGCGGCGACAGCAGCGCATAGGCCAGCGCCAGCGGCCAGCGCGCAGCGTCGGCGAGCAGTCCCGGCCAGGCCAGCACCACGCCGAGCCCGGCCAGCACCAGCACCAGCGCGGCCACCGCCAGTCCGCGCCAGGCCTGCACGTCCTGCTGCGCCAGCGCGTGCCAGCGCGCGCCCAGCGCGCCGTCCTCGCCGTCGCTGGCGTGCCACAGTGGCCAGGTCCGCCACAGGCCGAGCAGTGCGGCACTGGCGGCCACGCTCAGCGCCAGCGCGGCCGCCAGGCTGCCGCTGTCGTGCAGGGCCGCCAGCGGCCAGGCCACCAGCACCGCGACCAGCGCCATGCCACCGGCCCACAGCGCCAGCAGCGGCGCCACCGCGCCGATCAGCTCGCGCGCGGCACGCGGACGCGGCCGGCTGCCGCGGTGCCAGGACAGCGCCAGCGCGAACGCCGGCTGCGCCAGCCAGGCGCCCAGGGCGGCGGCCAGCGGGCCGAATCCGGCGGCCAGCGCCAGCACCGCACCCAGCGCGGCGGCGAGCATCGGCGCGCGCGCGCGGAGAAAGGAGTCAGTCATCGTGTCGATCGGTGGTGCCGGGCAGAGACGGCGGCAATTGCAGATGGAAGCCGCAGCCGGCGAGGTTGGCGCGCACCGCGGCCGGATCGGCGCGGGCCAGCGTGCGTTCGGCGGTCAACGCCACCTCGAGCACGAACGCCAGCGGCTGCAGCGACGCCAGCAGCGCCGGCGGCAACCGGCCGAAGTCGTCGCGGGCGGCGAGATACAGATAGGTGTCCGGCTTGCGTTGGCTTTTGTAGACGTAGGCTTGCATGCCCGTGGCGTGCGCCTGGCGTGGAAAGGCAAGCGATTGTGGAGGAAATGCGCCATCGGCGAAAGCGCACGCCGGCCGTGCGCTGAACGGATCCAGGGCAAGCGCGCCATTCACGTTCGCGTCGTTGGCGTTTCACGGCATGACCGAATGCGTCGATATACTGCGGTAATTGTCCTTGTATGGAATACCGCGTGACCGAAGCGTCCTCGTCGCCCCGCATGGCTCCCGTGGCCATCCGTGCCTACACCGCGACCAATGCGCTCGGCAGCGGGCTGCAGGCCCAGGCCGCGGCGCTGCGCGAGGGCCGCAGCGGCCTGCGTCGCAACGATTTCGGTCCACAACCGCTGGAATGCTGGATCGGCCGGGTGGACGGGCTGGAAACCGCCGCGCTGCCGGACGCCCTGGCCGCATGGGAATGCCGCAACAATCGCCTGGCCTGGCTGGCGCTGCAGCAGGACGGCATGGCCGACGCGGTCGCCGCCGCAGCGCAGCGGCATGGCGCCGACCGGGTGGCGGTGGTGATGGGCACCTCCACCTCCAGCATCGGCGCCAGTGAGGAGGCCTACACCCGGCTCGATCACGATGCGGACGGCCCGCGCCTGCCCGCCGACCTGGATCGGCCGATCGTGCACACCCCGCATTCGCTCGGCGACTTCGTGCGCGCCGCCACCGGCCTGCGCGGCCCGTGCATCACCGTCGCCACCGCCTGCTCGTCCAGCGCCAAGGTGTTCGCCCAGGCGGCGCGGCTGATCGCCGCCGGCGTGGTCGATGCGGCGCTGGTCGGCGGCGTGGACACGCTGTGCGGCAGCGTGCTGTTCGGCTTCAACTCGCTGCAGGTGGTGTCGCCGGAGCCGTGCCGGCCGTTCGACGTGCGCCGGGTCGGGCTGTCGCTGGGCGAGGCCGGCGGCTACGCGCTGCTGGAACGCGCCGATGCCGCCGACGCGCCGCCGGCGCAGGCGCTGCTGTGCGGCTACGGCGAATCCAGCGATGCCCACCACATGTCCGCGCCGCATCCGCAGGGGCTGGGCGCCGGCCTTGCGATGCGCGGCGCGCTGCAGCGCGCTGGGGTGGATCCGGCCGAGGTGGGGTATCTGAACCTGCACGGCACCGCGACCCCGGCCAACGACAGCGTCGAGGCCGCCGCGGTGGCGGCGCTGTTCCCGCCCACCCTGCACGCCAGTTCGACCAAGGCCTGGACCGGGCACACGCTCGGCGCCGCCGGCATCGTCGAGTCGGTGTTCGCCCTGCTGGCGCTGCGCGACGGCCTGCTGCCCGGCACCCTCAACAGCGAACTGCCCGATCCCGCCTGCGGCCCGCAGATCCGCTTCGCCACCGCCCATGCACAGGTCCGCTACGCCATGAACAACTCCTTCGGCTTCGGCGGCAACAACTGCTCGCTGCTGTTCGGCCGCGCATGAACATGCCGATGCTGAGCGCGACGATCGAAGGCATCGGTTTCTGGGCGCCCGGGCTGCCGTCGTGGACGCTGGCGCAGGCGTTCGCCCGCGGCGAAGGCGCGCTGCAGGAGACGCCGGCACGGCCGTCGCCGCAGTTGCTGGCGCCCAACGAGCGCCGCCGCGCGCCGGACACCGTGGCGGTGTCGCTGGACGCGGCGCTGGCCGCCTGCCAGCACGCCGGCCGCGACCCGGCCACGCTGCCGTCGGTGTTCACCTCCACCCACGGCGACCTGGCGATCACCGACTACATGTGCACCACCCTGGCCAGCGAACCGCTGTCGGTCTCGCCGACCAAGTTCCACAACTCGGTGCACAACGCCGCCGCCGGCTACTGGACCATCGGCGCCGGCGCCACCGCCGCGGCGACCGCGATCAGTGCGCACTCGGGCAGCTTCGCGCAGGGCCTGCTGGAAGCGCTGTCGCAACTGGCCGCGGGCGAAGACGCAGTGCTGCTGGTCGGCTACGACAGCCGCTCGGTGGGCGCGCTGGGCCGCATCGCGCGCAGCGAGGGCCTGCTCGGCGGTGCGCTGGTGCTGAGCGCCGGCGCGCGCGACGGCAAGCCGCAGCTGCAGGTGCAGCTGCGCGACGGCACCGCCCCGGTCGGCGATGGCGCGCTGGCGCGGCACGCCGCGGGCAATGCGATGGCGCCGATGCTGCCGCTGTTCGACGCGCTGGCGCTGGGCGGCAGCGGCTGCGTGCTCGACGCCGGTGGCGGCCGCTGCCTGCAGGTGGAGCTGCGCGCATGAGCCGCACGCCGCTGACCGCCGCCGACGCCGCGATCCTGATTCCGGCCCTCAACGAACGGCTGCGCATCCGCGAGGTGGTCAACGCCGCGCTGGCGCACTGCCCGCGGGTGATCGTGGTCGACGACGGCTCCGACGACGGCACCAGCGACTGCATCGCCGACCTGCCGGTGACCCTGCTGCGCCACCCGCAGCGCCGCGGCAAGGGGGCGGCGCTGCGCAGCGGTTTCGCCGAGGCGCAGCGCCAGGGCGCGCGCGCGGTGATGACCATGGACGGCGACGGCCAGCACAGCGCCGCCGACTTCCCGCGGCTGCTGGCCGCGGCCAACCGCCATCCCGGCTGCGTGATCGTGGGCGCGCGCCTGCGCAAGCGCGCCAGCCAGCCGCCGATCCGCCGCATCGGCAACGATTTCGGCGACTGGGGCATCGCCTGGGGCTGCGGCTTCCGCCTGGTCGACAGCCAGAGCGGCCAGCGCCTGTATCCGCAGTCGGTCTACACCCTGCCCGACGTGCCCGGCGAAGGCTTCGTGTTCGAGGCGCAGCTGCTGATCTCCGCGGCGCGCCAGGCCGGCGCGCGGGTGGTGGCGGTGCCGATCGAGACCCGCTACGCCAACCAGACCCCCGGCACGTTCCGCAAGAGCCACTTCCGGCTGGTGCGCGATCTGTGGAAGATCACCTCGCACGTGATCGTGCAGGTATGGACCTATGGGCACGTGGTACGCGAGTACCGACGCACCCGCGCCAACCCGGTGCTGATCGACGACGCCGACGGCACCCTCGACACGGCCCCCCTGGCCGTCGCCAAGGAAAAGACGACATGAATGCAGCGCAGGCGGATGTGGCGATTCTGGGCGGCGGGCTGGCCGGACTGACCCTGGCGCTGCAGTTGCGCCAGCGCGACCCGCAACTGCGCATCCGCGTGCTGGAACGGCGCGCGCACCCGGTGCGCGAGGCCGCGTTCAAGGTCGGCGAGTCCTCGGTGGAGATCGGCGCGCACTACTTCGCCGAGGTGCTGGGCCTGCGCGAACATCTGGATGCCGAACAGATCCGCAAGTTCGGCTTCCGCTTCTTCTTCTCCGACGGGCGCGCGGACATCGACCAGTGCACCGAGCTGGGCGTGAGCCAGTTGCTGCCCACCCCGTCGTGGCAGATCGACCGCGGCCGCTTCGAGAACTTCCTCGGGCAGCGCGCGCGCGAGATGGGCGTGGAATTCCTCGACGGCAGCACGGTACGCGGCGTCGACCTGGCCGAGGACGACGGCGAGCACTGCGTGCGCTACAGCCGCGACGGCGTCGACGCCCGCCTGCAGGCGCGCTGGGTGATCGACGCCAGTGGCCGCGCCGGCCTGCTCAAGCGCAAGCTCGGCCTGGCCCAGGACAACGCACACCAGGCCAACGCGGTGTGGTGGCGGGTGGACGGGCTGGTCGATCCCAACGGCTGGTCGCAGGACAGCGCCTGGCTGCAACGCTGCACGCCGCCGGACCGCTGGCGCTCGACCAACCACATGTGCGGCCCCGGCTATTGGTTCTGGCTGATCCCGCTGTCCTCCGGCGCGCATTCGCTGGGCATCGTCTGCGATGCCGCGCTGCATCCGCTGGAGACCATGAACACCCACGCCAAGGCGATGGACTGGCTGCGCGCCCACCAGCCGCAGGTGGCCAGCACGCTGGAGCGCAGCGAACACACGGTGCAGGACTTCCTGTTCCTGCGCGACTTCTCCTACGGCTGCAAGCAGGTGTTCTCGGCGCAGCGCTGGGCGCTGACCGGCGAGGCCGGGGTGTTCCTGGACCCGTTCTATTCCCCGGGCAGCGACTTCATCGCCATCAGCAACACCTACATCTGCGAACTGATCGGGCGCGAGCGCGCCGGGCGCGACATCGCGCCGTATGCCGAGCTGTACCAGCAGTTGTACTTCTCGTTCTACGAGAACACCCTGACCCTCTACCAGGACCAGTACCCGCTGTTCGGCGACGCCCAGGTGATGCCGGTCAAGGTGATCTGGGACTACACCTACTACTGGTCGCTGCTGGCGCCGCTGTACTGCACCGACCGCATCGCCGACCTGGCGGTACTGGGCCGGCTGCGCCCGGCGCTGCAGCAGGCCCGCGCGCTCAACCTGGGCATGCAGGCGCTGCTGCGCGACTGGGGCGCGGCCAACCGCGCGCAGGCCGCGGCGGTGGCCGACGGGCGCCTGCTGGACCAGTACCTGATCGGCTGGTTCCACGAACTCAATCGCGCGCTGAGCGACAGGCTGGACGACGCCGCGTTCGTCGCCCGCCTGCACGGCAACGTCGCGCGCATGGCGGAACTGGCCGGAGAGATCCTGGCGCGTGCCCGCCAGCAGCATCCCACGCTGGCCGACCACGGCCTGCTGGACGCCTGCCGCGATGCGGCGACGCCGCTGCCGGTGCTGTCGCCCGCCTGGTACGCGGACGCCGCCTGATCCACGCGCAGGGCCATGCCGCCCTGCAACAACACGCGCTCCGCCCGCCGCCGCAACATGCCCCGCGTGGGCCTCCATTGCGCGGCACACGTCACACGGGGCGAATATCGCCCACGCATTCGTGTTTTCGCACGGGTGCCGGTTGACGCCCCGGCGCCACCGGCGCGACACAGTCCCGCCGCGCCCGGCGCGTCCCCCAGGAGAACTGCATGCGCTCCACGCTGCTCGCATTGGCCCTGCCCCTGGCCGCTCTTGCCGCCACGTCCACCACCGCCCACGCGCAGGCGGCCCCGCGCGCACCGGCCACCCCGGCGCCGCTGCAACAATCCTGCGACGCGCTGGCGAGCCGGCTCGCCTATCCCGGCACCCGCTTCACCGCGGTGCGCAGCGTGGCCGCCGGCACCCTGCAGGTGGCCGGCCAGCCGATCGGCGCGCACTGCCAGGTCACCGGCCTGATGCACGAACGGGTCGGCACGGACGGCCAGTCCTACGCGATCGGCTTCGAGATGCGCCTGCCGGCGGCGTGGAACGGGCGCTTCTTCTACCAGGCCAACGGCGGCCTGGACGGCAACGTCGTCCCCGCGCTCGGCGACATCGGCGGCGGCGGCCAGCGCGACAATCCGCTGCGCATGGGCTTTGCGGTCATCAGTTCCGATGCCGGGCACAGCAACGCGCAGAACCCGCTGTTCGGCCGCGATCCGCAGGCGCGCCTGGACTACGGCTACCAGGCGGTGCAGGCCCTGACCCCGATGGCCAAGCGCGTGGTGCAGATCGCCTACGGCAAGGCGCCGGACTACAGCTACTTCGGCGGCTGCTCCAACGGCGGCCGCCACGGCATGGTCGCCGCCGCGCGCGGCGCGCAGGACTACGACGGCATCCTGGTCGGCGATCCCGGGTTCCACCTGCCCAAGGCGGCGATCGCCGACCTGGCCGCGGCCCAGCAACTGGCGGCGCTGGCCGGCGGCAGCGACACGCGCAGCGGCCTGACCGCGGCCGAGCGCAGCCTGGTGGCCGAGCGCATCGTCGCCACCTGCGATGCGCTGGACGGCGTGCGCGACGGCATGGTGCAGGACGTGCTCGCTTGCCAGCGCCGCTTCGACCTGAACCGCGACGTCGCCACCTGCGGCAGCGCCGGGCGCACCGGGCAATGCCTGACCCCGGCGCAGAAGCGCGCGCTCGGCGCCATCCACGCCGGCGTGCGCAACAGCGCCGGCACGCCGCTGTACGCGCCCTTCCCCTACGACCCGGGCATCGCCAGCGGCGACTGGGCCGGCTGGCGGCAGGACGCCTCGCTGACCCTGGTGCCCGGATCGGTGGCCTTCGGCTTCGTCACTCCGCCGGAGGATCCGGCGGTGCTGCAGGACCTGAAGCGCTATGCGCTGCAGTTCGACATGGACCGCGACGCGCCGAAGATCTTCGCCACGGCCGGCGCCTTCCGCGAATCGGCCTGGTCGTACATGACCCCGCCGAACGAGACCCAGCTGACCACGCTGAAGAAGCGCGGCGGAAAGCTGCTGATCTACCACGGCACCGGCGACGGCATCTTCTCCTTCGCCGACACCGCGGCCTGGTACGACCGCCTGCGCACGGCCGATGCCGACGCCGCCAGCTACGCACGCCTGTTCGCGGTGCCGGCGATGGCCCATTGCGCCGGCGGACCGGCCACCGACCAGTTCGATGCGCTGAGCCCGCTGGTGGCCTGGGTCGAACAGGGCCAGGCGCCGGCCGCGATCGTCGCCAACGCACGCGGCAGCGGCAGTGCCGCGCCCAACAACGAGGTGCCGGCCAGCTGGAGCAGCCAGCGCAGCCGGCCGCTGTGTCCGTATCCGCAGGTGGCGCGCTACGTCGGCGGCGACGTGGAGGCGGCGTCCAGCTTCGTCTGCCGCTGAGCCCAGGCCGCGGTTGCGCCGCCGGCGTGGCGGCGCGACGCTCGCGTCCTCGTCTGTGCGGTCAGCCCATGCCGCCGTTGATGCCGATGACCTGGCCGTTGATGTAGGCGGCCGCGTCCGAGCACAGGAAGGCGACCAGCGCGGCCACTTCCTCCGGCTTGCCCGGGCGCCCGGCGGGGACCATCTGTTTGATCGCCTCCGGCGGGAATGCGCTCTCGGCCATCGCGCCCTGGATCACGCCCGGCGCGACCACGTTGACGCTGATCCCGCGGCTGGCCATTTCCCGCGCCAGCGAGAGGCTGGCGCCGTGCAGCGCGGCCTTGGCCGCGGCGTAGTTGGTCTGCCCGCGGTTGCCCAGCACCGCCGCCACCGAGGACACGCTGACGATGCGGCCCCAGCGCGTGCGCGCCATCGGCAGCAGCAGCGGCTGGGTGACGTGGAAGAAGCCGTGCAGCGAGACGTCGATGACCTTGTGCCACTGCGCCGCGCTCATGCCCGCCATCGGCGCGTCGTCGTGGATGCCGGCGTTGTTGACCAGCACCTGGATCGGGCCGGCCTCCAGTAGCGTCGCCAGCGCCTGCGCGCTGGCCTCGGCATCGGCCACGTCGAAGGCCACCGCCTCGGCGCTGCCGCCGGCGGCGACGATCGCCTCCACCACTGCCACGGCCCGCGCGACGTTGGCGTTGGCGTGCACGATCACGTGCAGGCCCTGCGCGGCCAGGGCGCGGCAGATCGCGCCACCGAGATCGCCGCTGCCGCCGGTGACCAGGGCGCGGCGCGGTGCGGGGGATGCAGACATCGAAACTCCTCGGTCGCAATGGGATGGGCCGTCATCCTAACGGTTCATCCGCGCCCTCGTAGGCAAGGCGTCAGGCCCCACGACTTCCCGGGAAGACGCGTCGCGACGGAAAGGCACGTTGCGGCTGCAGGGCAGTGGCCGCCGACGCTGTCATGCCACGCGCAGCACCACCGTGGCGCGGCCCTCGGCCAGCAACTGCCCGGCATGGGTGATGCGGAAGGCGTACTGCTGGCTGTCCTCGGCCTGCAGCAGCACCTCGGCCTCGCCTTCGATCGGCCCGGCCAGGTCCTGCAGTTCGCTGACGTGCAACTGCACCCCGCGCAGCGCCACCAGCATGCCCGGACGCACCGGGGTGTCGCTGGCGCGGCCGAGCAGGCCGCCGTGCACCGCCATCGCCTGCGCGCCGTATTCGCACAGGTGCAGCGCGTGCAGTCGGCCGCCGCTGCGCAGCGGATGCGCGGCCTGGCGATGCGCGCCGCTGCGCACCACCACGCGCTGCGCGTCCCAGGCCACCACCTCCTCCCACAGGCACATCAGGCCCTGGTGCGGCACCAGCGCGGCGATGGCGTCGCGTCCGTGCAAGGGTTCAGTGTGCATGGCGGCTCTCCAAGGCTTCGCTGACGGTCTCGCGCGAAATCAGCAGCGCCAGCACGAAATTGAACAGTACCCCCAACGCCACGGTGCTGCCGATCGCACGCAGCACCGGGATGCTCGAGGCGGCCAGCAACGCGAACACCAGCAGGGTCATCAGGCTGCACACGATCAGCGCATGCAGGGTGCGCAACTGGTCGGCGCGGTCGTCGCCGGCGTGGTCGAAGAACAGCGCGTAGTCCAGGCCCAGGCCGGCGGCCAGGATCAGCGCGATCAGGTGGAACAGGTTCAGTTCGACCCCGCAGCCACGCAGGATCGCCAGGATCAGCAGCGTGGTCAGCGCCATCGGCAGCAGCACGCGCACGATCCGCCGCGGCGCGCGCAGGGCGATCGCCACGGTCAACGCCAGCAGCACCGCGGCCACGCCCAGCGCGGCGAGCACGCGGCCGCGATAGGCGGCCACCAGCGACTCGGACGCGTCCTTCAGGTCCAGCAGCTGCGCACCGCTGCCCTGCACCGCGCGCGCCAGCTGCGCCGGATCGCGCAGGCCGGTCAGCGACACCAGCGCGGTGGCACGGTCCGGGCGCTCCAGCAGCAGGCCGCCGACGGTGGTGGCCAGCGGCGTGCCGTGCAGGTCGCGCGCGGTCAGCAGCGGCGCGCTGCGCGCGACCTGCAGGTCGGCCAGGAACGGCGCGAAGGCGTCGGCGCGGAACGGCGTGGCGGCGACCGCCGCGGCGGTCATCGCCTGCGCCTGCGCCGGATCGGGCAAGGCGGCCTGGCGCCGGCGCTGGGTGGCGGCGCTGGGCAGGTAGCGCGCGGCCATGTCGTAGCCGGCCAGTTCGCCCTGCGCCACCAGCGCGTCCAGGCGCGGGCGCAGGCGTTCGGACGCGGCCAGCGCGGCATCGGCGGAGGCGGCCGGCAGGGCCAGCACGTAGCGCACGTCCGGCGCGCCCAGTTCCTGGCGCAGGTGCGCGTCGCGGGCCAGGCCCTCGGCCGGCACCGGGGTCAGCTTGGACAGGTCGTTCTGCCAGAACGGGCCCGGTGCGAACACGATGACCGCAGCCGCCAGCAGCGCGAGCGGCAGCAGCGACCAGCGCGGCCGCGGCAGCCGCGCGATGCCGCGCCACAGCCGTTCCAGCAGTGGCGAGTCGGCATGGTCGCGCGGCGAGGGATCGATCAGCGCCGGCAGCAGCAGCCGCGTGGTCAGCGCCGCCACCAGCAGCCCGGCGATGGTGAACACCGCCAGCTGGCGCAGGCCGTCCACGCCGGAGAACAGGAAGGTGACGTAGGCGATGCAGGTGGAGACCACGCCGGTGGCCAGGGTCGGCCACAGATGGCGTGCGTTCTCGCGCGGGTCCAGGCCCGGGCGCTGATGGCTGAACAAGTGGATCGGGTAGTCCTGGACCACGCCGATCAGGGTGAAGCCGAACGCCACGGTGATGCCGTGCACGCCGTCGAACAGCAGCGCCACCGCGCCCAGCCCGGCCAGGCCGGCACTGGCCAGCGGCAGCACGCCCAGCACCGGGATCTTCCAGCTGCGGTAGGCCACCAGCAGCAGCACGATCAGCCCCACCGTATCCAGGGTGCCGATCCACTGCGCCTCGTTCTGGGTACGCCCGCCGATCTCCACCGAGAACGCACCGGGACCGGTCAACGTCAGCTTGCTGCTGGTGCCGGCGCTGACCTTGGCGAAGGCGGCGTGGATGGCGTCCACGGCGCGCTGCTGGCCGGTGGGGTCGAAGCCGGCGGCGCGGGTCTGCGCCACCAGCAGCGCGTCCTTGCCGGCGCGGTCGAACCAGACCCCGTCGCGCTGCTGCGGGCCGCCGGCCGGCTGCAGGCGCTCGGCCAGGTGCAGCACTTCCAGGGTCGGATCGCGCGGCAGCAGCGGCTCCACCATCGCCGCCGCCGGCGAGCCCAGGTCCTGCAGCCGCGCCTGCAGCGCATCGCGCAGGGTCGGTGCATCCAGCGGCGTGGCGTCGAAGCTGTCGCTGAGCAGGTAGCGGTACGGCAGCAGGCGCGGCGGGATCGCGTCCAGGCCGGCATCGGCACCGTTGGCGACCAGCTCGAATACGGCGTGCTGGGCGGCCAGTTCCGCATGCAGCGCCTGCGACTGGCGCGCCAGCGTGGCCGCATCCGCTCCGGACAGCGACATCAGCAGCAGCCGCGAGCCGGGGCCTTCGCCGAGTTCGTCGAGCAGGAGTTTTTGCGCGGGGGTCTGCGCTTCCGGCATGAATTTGCGCAGATCGCCCGATACCTGCAGCGCGTTGCCCAGCCAGATCCCGGCCACGGTCAGCACCGCCAGCCACAGCAAGGCCAGCGAGATGCGCATCTTCGAGCTGAGGGCACGTGTCATCGCCGCGTTCCCGCGCATGCCTGCGCCGCGCGATCGGCGAGCGCGCGCACCGCCGTCAGGCCGGCAGCGCGCTGCCGGTCCTGCTCAACGCGTGCGGGGATCACGCCGCGTCGCCGTGGCACAGCGCGGTCAGCGCAGCCCCGTCGGCGAGGGTGCCGGCGGCCTGCGCGGCGCCGGCCAGCAGGGTGCGCTGGACGTCGCCCTTGGTCGGGGTGGTCTCGATGCAGCGCAGTTCGGCGCCGCGGCCGTACAGGCGCAGGCTGCGCACGTGCGCGGCCATCGCCGGATCCTTGGGTTGCAACTGCAGCTGCCAGCGCTCGCGGGTGCCGCTGCTGCTGACGCTGAACTGCTGCTGCAGCACCGCGCGGTCGCCGGACAGCAGCGCGCCGAAGCCGCTTTGCAAGCCGGCCAGTTCCGGCACGCGCGCCAGCGAGAAGCGCCGCGGCGGCTTGCCGTCGCGCTCCAGCGTGGCTTCGCCGCCGCGCAGGGTGGTGGTCTCGTGATACGGCGCGGTGACCTCGCGCACCAGGGTCTGCGCGTCCGGGCGGCGGTACTCGCCCTGCACCCGCAGCGGCGCCTTCAGCAGCGCCGAGCCGCGCAGTTCGACGAAGGCGGTGCTGACCGGCGCCGGCCGCGCCAGCTTCTGCAGGATCCAGTCGGCGTCCGGCGCCTCAGGCGATGCGGCGCACAGCGGTGCGGCGCTGCACAGCAGTATCAGCATCCACGGCAAGGTGCGGCGCATCGGCATGGCGGTTGTTCCAGAAGTCGTAGAAGTTGAACCAGTTGTAGGGCGCGGAGCGGGTGTAATGCTCCAGCCTGGCGGCGTAATCGCGGATGAGCGCCGCCAGCACCGGCGCACGCTGGCGGCGCGGCAGGTCCAGGCCCTCGCTGAAGGTCTCGAACACCAGTTCGTAGCGGTTGCCGCCGCGGTACAGGCCGAAGGCCAGCACCACCGGCACCTTGAGCGCGGCGGCGATCAGCCACGGCGAGGTCGGGAACAGCGCGCCCTGGCCGATGAACGCAGCCGGCAGCGCCGGATCCTCCGGGCGCGGCCGGTCCACCAGCAGCGCGACCAGCGCGCCCTCGTCGGTGGCCTGCTTGATGGCCATGACGATCGAGGTGCTGTCCATGCCGGCGTCGATGATGTTGGCGGCCAGTTGCGGATTCAGCGCGCCCAGCAGTTCGGTCATCGCCGGGTTGTGCGCCTTGTCCAGCACCACCTTGACCTGCACGTCCGGGCGCTCGGTGGCCAGCACCCGCAGCGCGTCGAAGCTGCCCAGGTGCGAGCCGAAGATCAGCACGCCGCGGCCGCGGTCCATCTGCGCGTGCAACTGGTCCAGGCCGCGGATCTGCACCCGGAACCGGTGCATCTGCCCGCACAGCATGAACACCCGGTCGAGGATGGTGGAGGCGAAGGTGTGGATGTGCCGGGCCACCTCCAGCAGCGTGGCCGGGCGGTCGAACACGCGGCTCAGGTAGTGCCGCGAATCGCGCCGCTCCGGGCCGCGCACCAGCAGGAAGTACAGGGTGATCGGATACAGCAGCAGGCGCCCGACGGCGCGGCCGCCATAGCGGGCGATGCTGCGGATCAGCCACAGGGCGAAACGGCCGCCGCCCTCCGGGCGGTGCTTCCAGCCGGCGCTCACGGCGCCGCCTCGGCGGCCAGCTCGCCGCTGACCAGCAGGTCCTCGCCGCGCAGCACGCGGAAGCGCCAGCGCGGTGCATCACCGTCCAGTTCCACCCGCGCCGGCTGCCCGGGAAACAGCGGCTGCACGAACTTCACCTGCGGCAGGCGCAGCGGCGCGCGCGCGCCGTGCGCCGCCTCGACGGCCTGCAGCACGTGGTCCAGCACCACGACGCCGGGCACCACCGGGCGGCCGGGGAAGTGACCGGGCAGGCTGGGATGATCATGCGGGACGACGAAATGCATACAGGCGACTCATATCCTGGGTTCGAGCATCGCACGGACGGCCTGGTGCGCGCGCTGGGTCACTTCCTGGCGATTCAGCGGGCCATCCTCGCCGTTCACCCGGATCGGCGTGCCGATCCGCACTCGGATGACGCCGGGCCGGACCCGGAACAGGCTGGTCGGCGGCAGCACCTTGCCCGCCCCGTCCAGCGCCACCGGCACCACGTCCACGCCCGCGTCGATCGCGGCCTGCAGCAGCCCGGCCTTGAACTCGGCCAGCGCGCCGCTGCGGCTGCGGGTGCCTTCCGGGAACAGGCACAGGTCCTCGCCACGGCGCAGCAGCGCCGCCGCCTCGCGCCGCATCATCGCCCCGGCGCGGCGGCTGTCGCGGTCCAGGAACAGCATGCCGGTATCGCGCGCATACCAGTTCACGAACGGCACCTTCAGCATCTCGTCCTTGAGCAGGAAGCGCAGCGGCACCGGCAGCGCCATGAACAGCGCGCAGATGTCGATGATCGACTGGTGGTTGCTGACGAACAGGTGGTTGCGCGACCAGTCCACCCGCTCGCGGCCCTCCACCTGCAGCCGCGCCCCGGCGCCGAACAGCAGCACCGGCGCCCAGAACCGCGCGCCCATGCGCAGCGGCAGGCGCGGGCCGACCAGCCGCAGCAGCACCAGCGCGACGACGATGCCCAGCGCGGTATGCGCCAGGGTGAAAACCAACTGCAGGGCGTTCCACACGGCCCAGGCCATGCGCGAGGGCATCCCTGCCTGCGGCAACTTGCTGTTTTCCTTGATGATCTGCACGACCCTTGCGTCCCCTGCACTGCGCGCGTCAGCGCAACAGATCGCGCCAAAAAACCGGCCCCAGCCGCGCCAGCTGGTGCAGGAAGTCGGGCAGATTACGGTAGGGACGCTGCGGAAACCAGCGCCCGCGCAGCAGGTACTCGCCGACGAAGAAGCCGCCGATGACCCCATAGCCCAGCAGGTTGGCGAACAGCGAGGCGCGCGCGTCGCTGATCGGCAGCGGCGCGGCCAGGCCCAGTTGCGCCAGCACCCCGCTGGGCTGGGCGCACAGCGCCAGCACCAGGTTGAGCAGGGTCAGCCCGACCAGCAGCAGGGTCCAGGCCAGGGTCAGGCGGCGGGTATAGCGCAACTGCTCCGGGGTGATCGGCATGCCGGCCTGGCGGTACAGGGCCTCGACGATGCGGGTGATCAGCGGCGTGCGCCCACGCTGCAGGCTGCGCCCGAAGAACCAGGCCACCCAGGCGGTGAACAGCACCGGTGGGGCGGCCAGCAGCAGCAGGGCGTGCGGCGAGCGCCACAGCGGCACCAGCGCCACCGTCGCGGCGATGGCCAGCGCCCAGGCCCAGGGCCGCCAGCGCGCCATCGGCTCCACCAGCACCATCAGCACCAGCGCCGCGCCGGCCAGCACCGCCAGGTCCGGGCGGTGCGCGGCATTGGCCCAGTGCGCCAGCGGCGAGTAGGCCAGCGCCAGCAGCACGCCCAGGGCCAGCGCCCAGGGCGCGGCGTCGGCCGGCTCAGCTGGTCTTGTTGGCTTCGACATGCGCCGACAGCGCGCGCAGCGAGGCGAAGATGCGGCGGTTCTCGTCGTTGTCCGAGCGCAGCTGGAAGCCGTAGCGCTTGCTGATCGCCAGCGCCAGTTCCAGGGCGTCGATCGAGTCCAGCCCCAGGCCGGTATTGAACAGCGGCGCCTCCGGATCGATGTCGCCGGGCTGGACGTCTTCCAGGTTCAGGCTCTCGACCAGCAGCTCGGCCAGTTCACGTTCGGCGGCGGTTTGCGAAGACATCCAGGGGCTTCCAGGCGAAAGGACGGGTGCGACAAAGATGGTGCATCGGGCGCTGCGGCGCAACCATCGGCCCGCGAACAGCACGCTATCATGCCGTTTCGCCCCGCCGTTGCGCCCGCAGGTTCCCTCAGGATGACGTCCCCCGCTGTTGCTTCCCCTCCTCCCACCGCAAGCGCCATCGAGGCGGAAACGCCCGACGTGCTGGTGATCGGCGGAGGGCCGGCCGGCTGCGCGGCGGCGATCGTCCTGGCGCAACGCGGCTGGCGGGTGACCGTGCTGGAAAAGGACCACCACCCGCGCTTCCACATCGGCGAATCGCTGCTGCCGATGAACATGCCGATCCTGCAGCGGCTGGGCGTGCTCGACCAGGTGCGGGCGATCGGCGTGCTCAAGCTCGGCGCCGACTTCCCCAACGACGCCGGCGGCTACAACACCTTCCGCTTCGCGCATGCGCTGGGCGCGCAGTCCGACTTCGCGCTGCAGGTGCCGCGCGCCGACTTCGACCGGGTGCTGTTCGCGCAGGCGCGCGCGGTCGGCGCCGACGTGCACGAGGGCGTCCGCGTCGAGGCGGTGCAGCTGGACGGCGAGGCACCGACGGTGCAGGCGCGCAGCGCCGATGGCGTACGCCACTACCGGCCGCGCTACCTGATCGACGCCAGCGGCCGCGACACCTTCCTCGGCAACAAGCTCAAGCTCAAGCGCGCCAACCCGCGGCACCAGTCGGCGGCGCTGTTCAGCCATTTCCGCGGCGTGGCGCGGCGCCCGGGCGAGGACGCCGGCAACATCAGCATCTACCGTCACGCGCACGGCTGGATGTGGCTGATCCCGCTGCCCGACGACGTGATGAGCGTGGGCGCGGTGTGCGACCCGGAATACATGAAGACCCGCCAGGGCTGCGACAGCGAGGCGTTCCTGCTGCGCACCCTGGCGCTGAACCCCGACGTGGTCGAGCGCATGGCCGGCGCGCAGCGCGTGGCGCCGGTGCATGCCACCGGCAACTACGCCTACGAATGCACGCGCATGAGCGGCCCGCGCTGGCTGATGCTCGGCGACGCCTACGCCTTCGTCGACCCGATGTTCTCCTCCGGCGTGTACCTGGCCATGCACAGCGCCGAGCGCGGCGCGGCGATGGTCGACGCGGAGCTGCGCGACCCGGCCAGCGAGGCGCGGCTGCAGCGGCGCCTGGAGCGGCACCTGCGCGGCGGCCTGGACGAGTTCAAGTGGTTCATCTACCGCTTCACCTCGCCGACCATGCGCGAGCTGTTCGCGCAGCCGCGTAACGTGCTGCAGGTGGAACAGGCAGTGGTGGCGATGCTCGCCGGCGACGTCTTCGACAACCGTGCGGTGCTGCGCCGCCTGCGCGTGTTCCGCGCCATCTATGCGCTGTCCGCGGTGGCGATGCTGCCGCGGGCGTGGCGCGCCTGGCGCCACCGCCGCCGCCAGGCCCGCGAACAGTTCCACGGCGACACCTTGCACGGAGATACCCCATGAGCCGCCCGCACCTGCAGTTTCCGCACAACACGCAGGGCCATCCGCAGTTGCAGGTGGACTACGTCGCCGAGACCGATCCCGGCCAGCTGCTGGGCGAGGACCACGTGCTGGCGGTGTTCGGCTTCGGCGAGACCGCGCCCTACCACGAGGACCCGCGCTACCTGCGCGTGCCGCTGCAGCCGCACGGCCCGCGCATGCTCGAGGTGTGGCGCACCGACGCGCCGGTGCACAGCGGCCGCGACGGCGCCATCGCCTGGGCCAGCGACGGCCGCCTGCAGTTCGGCGTCATCGAGATCGACGAGCGTCAGGTCGACCTGGACATCGAGGAAGCCGCCGCGCTCGCCTACGCCCAGATCACCGCCTTCGTGTCCGGCAGCGCCACGCCGCGCCTGCTGCGCATCTGGAACTACCTCGACGCGATCACCCTGGGCAGCGGCGACCGCGAGCGCTACCGGCGCTTCTGCGTGGGCCGCGCGCGCGGGCTGGGCGATTTCGACGCCACCCAGCTGCCCGCGGCGACCGCGGTCGGCCGCTGCGACGACGCACGGGTGATGCAGATCTACTGGCTGGCCGCCGCGCAGGCCGGCACCCCGCTGGAGAACCCGCGCCAGGTCAGCGCCTACCGCTACCCGCGCCAGTATGGCCCGCAGCCGCCCAGCTTCGCCCGCGCCATGCTGCCGCCGGCCGGCAGCGACATGCCGCTGCTGCTGTCGGGCACCGCCAGCGTGGTCGGCCACGCCTCCATGCACCAGGGCCAGTTGCTGGCGCAGCTGGAAGAGACCTTCGCCAACTTCGACGCTCTGCTGGCGGCCGCCCGCGCACACGCCCCGGACCTGCCGCCGCAGTTCGGCGACGGCACTCGCCTGAAGGTCTACGTGCGCGAGCCCGGCGACCTGCCGTTGGTCGCCGATGCCCTGGATGCCCGCTTCGGCGAGCGCGTGCCGCGCCTGCTGCTGCACGCGGTGATCTGCCGCGACGAACTGGCGGTGGAGATCGACGGCGTGCATGGTTGAGGCAGCGCTGCGGCGCGCGCTACGTCCCATGGTGTCGTAGGAGCGGCGTGCGCCCGCGCGGGGGGTCGCGGATATGCGCGGCGCCGCGGGATCGCGGGGCAGGCGGGGGCCGGGGGGGGGGGGGGGCGGTGTGGGGGCGGG
>NZ_JAMDLL010000022.1:0-47226 GCF_040595915.1 Xanthomonas sp. PPL134 | reverse complement strand
GGCGAGTCACTTTTCTTTGCTTGTGCAAAGAAAAGTAACCAAAAGAAAGCACACCCTGCCTCGCGCCCTCCGCGCTAACGCGCTCCGGGTCCGCGTCCAGCCCGGGGATTCGCGGAAGGGGCATCCTGCCCCTGCCGCGAACGGCGCACGTCCTTGTGCGCCGCCCCTTCGGGGTTTTTCCCCGGGCTGGCCGCCGCTTCGGAAGGGAACCCGGCAAGTCAAAAGCGACAGCAACAGCCAAAGCCAAAGCCAAAGCAACAGCCGGAGCAACGGCGACGGCATGGGTCGTCTTGCCCGGTTTCGGAACCAGGCCATCACGCGACAAGACTGCTCGCACCGACCATGCGTCCTCAGCACGCACATCACTGCCAACCACTTCATCGGTCGAGCAGTCGGCCGAGATGGCGGCACCAGCGCACGCCATCCGCCTCGCAACTGCGCTACCTTGCACCCAAGGCGCGCCCTCGCGCCCATGCCGCCACCGGAGATGCCCATGCCCCTGCTCCATCGGTCCCCTGCCACGCCACTGCATGCCGGCCACCACCGCGCCTGGCGCATCGGCCTGGCCCTGCTGTGCGTCCTGATCGCCGCACCGAGCATAGCCGCCGACAGCGCCGCCGTGCCCGCCTTGCAGCGCGCGCAGCAGCTGATCCTGGTGCTGGCGCCGGACTGGGACAGCCCGCAGGGGCAGCTGCAGGCGTTCGAGCGCGACACGCAGGGGTGGCGCGCGCATGGCAAGGCCTTCGACGTGAGCCTCGGCCGCCACGGCAGTGCCTGGGGCCTGGGCCTGCATCCGGCACAAGACGACGGCCCGCAGAAACGCGAAGGCGACGGCCGTAGCCCGGCGGGCGTGTTCACCATCGGCGAGGCCTTCGGCTATGCGCCGCGCATCGACAGCGCCATGCCCTACCAGGCGATGCAGGAAAGCAACTACTGCATCGACGTGCCCACCTCGCCGCTGTACAACCGCATCGTCGATGCCAAGGAGGTCGGCAGCGCCGCGGTGGCCGGGTCCACCGAGCCGATGCGCCTGGACCTGCGCCACGCCGGCGACACGCGCTACCGCGAGGGCTTCGTCATCCAGCACAACGCGCAGGGCACGCCGGGGGCCGGCAGCTGCATCTTCGCCCACCTGTGGCGTGCGCCGGGCGCGCCCACCGCCGGCTGCACCGCGATGCAGCCGGCCGACATGCAGGGGCTGCTGGCATGGCTGCGGCCATCGGCCGCGCCGCTGTTCGTGCTGCTGCCGCGCGACGCCTACCGGCGCCTGCAGGCCGACTGGGCGCTGCCGGCCTTGGAGCCGGCATCGTGAGCCAGGCGCCCGCGCCCGGGCTGGTCCGTGCGGTCAGCCGCTGGCAGATCGTCGGGCTGTCGATCAACGACGTGATCGGCAGCGGCATCTACCTGCTGCCGGCGGCCACCGCCGCCCTGCTCGGGCCGCTGAGCCTGTGGGCGGTGCTGCTGGCCGGCGTCGCGGTGGCCCTGCTGGTGCTGTGCTACGCGCAGGCGGCCAGCTACTTCGACGAGCCCGGCGGCAGTTATCTGTATGCGCGCGAGGCGTTCGGCCGCTTCGCCGGTTTCGAGATCGGCTGGATGATCTGGCTGACCCGGATCAGTTCGGCGGCGGCGCTGAGCAACGGCCTGGCCGATGCGGTGGTGCGCTTCTGGCCGGCCGCGGCCGGTGGCGGCGCACGCCTGGGCATCGTGGTCGGCTCGCTCGGCCTGCTCACCGCGATCAACGTGATCGGCGTGAAGTCGGCCGCGCGCACCGGCGTGGCGCTGGTGATCGGCAAACTGGTGCCGCTGCTGCTGTTCGTGGCCATCGGCGTGTTCTACGTGGACTGGTCGTGGGCGTTCTCGGGCAGGACCCCGGACCCGCGCGATGTCGGCAACCTTGGCGAAGCGGCCTTGCTGCTGCTGTTCGCCTACGCCGGGTTCGAGAACATCCCGGCCGCTGCCGGCGAATACCGCAATCCGCGCCGCGACGTGCCGTTCGCGCTGATCACCATGATCGTCACCGTCACCCTGATCTATGCCGCGGTGCAGGTGGTGGCGCAGGGCACGCTGCCCAACGTGGCGCAATCGGCGACGCCGCTGGCCGACGCCGCCAGCGGCGTCGGCGGCGAGGCGCTGGCACTGATTCTGACCGTCGGCGCCACCATCTCCATCCTCGGCACCACCAGCAACACGGTGATGCTGGGGCCGCGCTTCCTGTTCGCGCTGGCCAAGGACGGCTATGGCCCGGCGTTCCTGGCACGGGTACATCCGCGCTTCCGCACGCCGGCCGCGGCGATCCTGCTGCAGGGCGTGCTGTCGCTGGCGCTGGCCCTGTCCGGCTCGTTCGTGCAGTTGGCCCTGCTGTCGATGGTCACCCGCCTGTTCGCCTACATCGGCACCGCCGCGGCGGTGCTGGTGCTGGCACGGCGCTACCGCGACCGGCCCGGTGCGCTGCGGCTGCCGGGCGGGCCGCTGATTCCGCTGGCGGCGCTGCTGCTGGCGCTGGCGCTGCTGCTCAGCGCCAGTTGGCAGAACCTGGCCGCCGCGGGCGTAGCGCTGCTGGTCGGCGCGCTGTTCTATCGCTTCCCGCGCAAGGACGCGGCCTGAACGCCTTCACGCCGCCTTGCGCGCAGGTCACGCGCGGATAACTCCAGCGCCCGGAGGCTGGACGCCCGCCAGCAAGGGCCGCCCGCCATGAAACGACGCCGCGTCTACAGTGCCCCGGATCTGCCCACCGCCACCCGTGCGCTGCAGGCCGCGCGCAGCGCCGGTGTCGACAACGACGACCTGTCGTTGGTCGCCCGCGGCGACATCGAACTGGAAGCCATCCCCGACGACCGCAAGGAAGGCAAGACCGACACCGTGCCGGCCGCCGCACGCGGCGCCCTGGGTGGTGGCGCGGCGGGCCTGCTGGCCGGGCTGGCGGCGATCGCGGTGCCGCCACTGGGCATCACCCTGGCCGGCGCCGGCGTGATGGCCATTGCCGGCGCGCTGGTCGGCAGTTGGTCCTCGGCCCTGGTCGGGTCGACTGTGCCGGACCCGGTGCGGCGCAACTTCGAAGAGGAAATCGAGGCCGGCCGCATCCTGGTGGTGATCGAAGGCGAGCCGGAACAACTGGACGCCGCCGACGCCCCGCTGCGCGCGGCCGGCACCACGGCCTTGCCGTACGAAGCGGCGGCAGCCGCGCACTGACGCGGCGCCACGGAGCGAACACCAGATCGGCTTGCGGCCGATCTCGCGCGCGAGGCGCGGCGCTCGATGGTCTGCGCAGCCTGGAGACCGACCACGACGGCGCCGCAACCGGCGCGCGCTGGCCATCAGGCGGTCGTCGACGCCCGCATGCGCACGAGCAGCCCAGCGGCGTACACCAGCCCATAGGCGATCAACGCCGCGGCGATGCTCATGGTCAGCGGGCTGGCGTTCTGCAGGGTCTGCGCACTGCCGCCGGCAAACGCCCCGCTGGCCCAGCGCCAGGCCAGGCGGCCCAGCAACAGCACGCTCAGCGCGGCGCCGATCCAGGGATTGGGTGTATACCAGCGCGCGCCGTCCTGCACCTCGATGCGGGTGTGGTGCAGGGCGAAGGCGCCCAGCGCGGCACCGCCCACGGCACCCAGCGCCATGCCCAGGCGCACGGCGGGCAATTGCGCAGCCAGCCAAGTCAGCAGGACCGCGACCAGCAGCAGGAACCCGAGCCGCACGCCGGTGCGCCGCGGTTGCCAGGGCTGGCGGCCGAAGTAGCGGCGGATCCGCCGGTAATACAACCAGCCGACGCCGGCCGTGGCCAGGTACGGGGTCAGCAAGGCGATGCCGTTGGCGGCCATGGGGTCTGCCGGAAAGCGAGGGTGTAGCGGCGGATCGTAAGCCACCGCGCGCGCGGGCGCAGCCTGCCAGAAGGCATGAATGTTTCATACCGCGATCACGCCGCGCAGGGACAGGATTAACGAGCGCCTGACTAGCGTGGAGCGTATTCACCGCAACGGAGACCCACGATGAGCGTTCCGTATCAGATTCCCGGCCGCGCCCCCAACGACGAGGACCGCAGCAGCGTCTCGCAGTATTGGCGCGATCGCTTCGCGGACGAGCCCTACTACAGCGAAGGCGAGCGCTTCGAAGACTACGAGCCCGCCTACCACGCCGGCCACGAGGCACGCATCCGCGACTTCAACCGCGCCTACGAGCAGGTGGAAGCGGAGTTGCACCGCGACTGGGACAACAACAAAGGCTCGCAGACCCTGAGCTGGAGCAAGGCCCGCCACGCGGTGCGCCGCGCCTGGGAGCGTGCCGGCAACGGCGACTGAGGCGGACGCGCCACATCCCGATCGTAGGAGCGGCTTCAGCCGCGACGGGCTTTACCGAGCAAGCGCGTCGCGGCTGAAGCCGCTCCTACGAGGGAAGCACGGCGTTGTTCCTAACGGCACTACGCGCCGGCGAAACCGACGCATCGCCAGCGCACGCTCATGCCGCTCACCCGGCAGCGGCGCAACCGCCACTGCCGGGTGCGTGCTTCAACTCTCCAGCGGCTGCAACTTCAGCAAGCGCCCGCCGGCGCCGTCTTCCAGCAGCCACAGCGCGCCGTCCGGGCCCTGCTCCACTTCGCGGATGCGCTTGCCCATGTCGTAGCGCGCGGCCTCGCGTGCCGTCTCGCCGTTGAACTCGATCCGCACCAGCGACTGCGAGGACAGGCCGCCGATGAAGCCGTTGCCGCGCCACTGGGGGAAGCGGCTGCCGTTGTAGATGACGAAGCCGGCCGGCGAGATCACCGGCGTCCAGCTCACCTTGGGCGCGGCGAATTCCGGCCGCGTGCTGTGGTCGGGGATCGGGCGACCGTCGTAATGGTCGCCATTGGATACGATCGGGTAGCCGTAGTTGGCGCCGCGCTGGATCAGGTTGAGTTCGTCGCCGCCGGCCGGGCCCATTTCGTGCTCCCACAGCCGGCCGTTGGCGTCGAAGGCCAGGCCGAGCACGTTGCGGTGGCCGAGCGACCACACCTGCGCGGCGACGCCGCCGCGGTTGGCGAACGGGTTGTCGGCCGGCACGCTGCCGTCGTCGTTGAGGCGCACGATCTTGCCCAGGTTGCCGCTCATGTCCTGCGCCGGGTCGAACTTCTGCCGCTCGCTGGAACTGATCCACAGCTTGCCGTCCGGGCCGAACGCCAGGCGGTGGCCAAAGTGGCCGTTGCCGGACACCTTCGGTTGCTGCCGCCAGATCACCTGCTGCTGCGACAGAGCGCCGCCGCCGTTGCTGTCCAGCGTCAGCTTGGCCCGCATGACCGCGCCACCGCGGGTATCGCCGCTGCCGGGTTCGGCGTAGCTCAGGTAGACCCAGCCGTTCTTGGCGAAGCCCGAATGCGGCAGCACATCGCCCAGGCCGCCCTGGCCGCCGTACGCCACGGTGGGTACGCCGGTCACCGCGCCGGTGTGGCCGCTGACCGGGTCGATGCGCTTGAGCGTGCCACCCTTCTCGCTGACCAGCGCGCTGCCATCGGGCAGGAAACTCATCGCCCAGGGTTCGTTGAAGGTGGCGACCGGCGTCGCCGAGAACGGCCAGTCGCCGCGCCGCTCGGCCGCCTTGTCGGCGGGCGCGGCGTGTGCCGCGGACATCGCCAGGCCCATGGCCAGCGCGCAAGCCAAACCCAGGGGAGTACGTTGCATGACGTGCACCTATCGGTTGGGGTCGAATCCCGAACCTAGCAGACCCCATGTGCACGGCAAGCATGCCGCGGCCAGGGCGTGGCCGCGGTCACGCCACGGCGACGGGTCCGGTAGACACGTCGCCTATTCAAGAACGTCGCCGCGGCGGCGGCAGGCCCTGCCGCGACGCCGCGACGCCGCAATCAGCCCTGCGGCAGCAGCTCGAAGGCCACGGGCTCGCCACTGGCCGAGGACGCGCACACCCAGAGGTCGAACATGCCCGGCTCGGCCGTGCACTGTCCGTCGCGGCCGGTGAAGGCCAGCGCGTGGCGGTCGAGGGTGAAGCTGACCTCCATGCCCTCGCCCGCCGCCAGCCGCACCTTGCGGAACGCCTTCAGCTCGCGCACCGGGCGCACCCGGCTGGCGACACGGTCGTGGATGTACAGCTGCACCACTTCCTCGCCCTCGCGCTCGCCGACGTTGTCGATGCGCGTGGTCACGGTCAGGGTGTCGTCCCAACCGACCTGGGTGCGGTCGAGTTGCGGCGCGCCGTAGGCGAACTGGGTGTAGCCGAGGCCATGGCCGAACGGATACAGCGGCGCGTTCGGCACCTCGCGCCAGCGCGATTTGAACTCGCTCATCGTCGGCAATTCCGGCCGGCCGGTGCGCGGGTGGTTGTAGAAGTACGGCTGCTGCCCGGCATCGAGCGGGAAGCTCACCGGCAGGCGCGCGGACGGGTTGTAGTCGCCGAACAGCACGTCGGCCACCGCCGGACCGGTCTGCGTGCCCAGGTACCAGGTCACCGCGATCGCCGCGGCGTCGCGCACCGCGCCCTGCAGGGCCAGCGCGCGGCCGTTGCGCAGCAGCACCACCAGCGGCGTGCCGGTGGCGGCCACCGCTTCGGCCAGCGCCTGCTGCGCCGGCGGCAGCACGATCTGCGTGCGCGACTGCGCCTCGCCGCTGTAGCGCTGCGGCTCGCCCAGCGCCAGCACCACCACGTCGGCGGCGCGCGCAGCGGCCACCGCCGCCTCGATGCCGCCGTCCAGCGGCGCTTCCAGCGCGCAACCGGGCACCACGGTCAGCGCCTGCGCGTCGTCCAGCGCGGCGCGTACGCCGGCCTCGAGGGTCACGTAGCGGCTCTTGTCGCCGAACAGGGTCCAGCAGCCCTCGATGTTGTCGCGGTCCTGCACGAACGGGCCGATCAGCGCGATCTTCTGTCCCTGCTTGCGCAGCGGCAGCACCGGGCCGTCGTTCTTCAGCAGCACGATCGAGCGCCGCGCCGCGTCGCGCGCCAGCGCATCGTGCGCGGCGATGTGCGACTGGTCGGCCTCGCGCGCCGGGTCCAGCGAGCGGTACGGATCGTCCAGCAGGCCAATGGCCTCCTTCAGTTCCAGCACGCGGCGCACCGCCGCATCCAGCAGCGCCATCGGCACCTCGCCGTCCTCCACCAGCGACGGCAGGTGCGCGGCGTAGAAGCCGCTCTGCATGCTCATGTCCATGCCGGCCAGGAACGCCTTCTTGGTCGCGTCGCGCTCGTCGGCGGCATAGCCGTGCGCGATCAGCTCCATGTCGGCGGTGTAGTCGGAGATCACCACGCCGGGGAACTTCCATTCGCCGCGCAGGATCTCGGTCAGCAACTCGTGGTTGGCGCTGGCCGGCACGCCGTTGATGTCGTTGAAGGAGGTCATCACGCTCAGCGCGCCGGCGCCGAGGGCGGCCTGGAACGGCGGCAGGTGCACGTCGCGCAGGGTCTGCGGGGCGATGTCGACGCTGGCGTACTCCATGCCGGCGGCGACCGCGCCATAGGCGGCGAAGTGCTTGGGCGTGGCCAGCAGCGCATCGTCGGCGCGCAGGTCCGGCCCGTGGAAGCCGCGCACGCGTGCGGCGGCGAAGGCGCAGCCCAGCACCACGTCTTCGCCGGCGCCCTCGGCGCCGCGGCCCCAGCGCTGGTCGCGGGCGATGTCCACCGCCGGCGCATAGGTCCAATGGATGCCGGCGGCGGTGGCCTCGACCGCGGTGGCGCGCGCGGTGCGCTCGGCCAGGTCCGGCTCGAAGCTGGCGGCCTCGCCCAGCGGGATCGGGAACACCGTGCGCATGCCATGGATCACGTCCGCGGCCAGGATCACCGGGATGCCCAGCCGGCTCTCCTCCAGCGCCACCTGCTGGATGCGCCGTCCCAGCTCCGCGCCGACGCCGTTGAACAGCGAGCCGACCCGGCCGGCGCGCACCTGCTGCAGCACCTCGTCGGCATTGCGGACGTTGGCTTCCGGATTCACGTCCGGGGCGAACGGGCGCACCATGTCGGCGAAGACGCCGAGCTGGCCGACCTTCTCCTCGACGGTCATGCGGGCGATGAGCGATTCGATACGATCCGAAGCCATGGGGTCCTTTGAGAAAACGTTTACATAGCCGCCAATTCTAGCTCTGCGGCCAGTCGATGGGGCAAGTTCCGGCGCCGGAATCGCCTATTCAGAAAACTGTCTACCGACCGGGTGCGCCCCGGCCGCCGCGCACCATACGCCTGCGGACGGATGCCGCATAGGGGGAGCAACGGGATGGCACGGCCGAGATGCCCCGCCTCACAAGGGCCGCATCGCGGCCGCCGGCCACAGGCACGGCGGCGCCCGCGGCGACTCAGGAGCTGAAGTAGGCCTCGGCGATGGCGTTGTGCAGGTGGCCGAGGTGGGTCTGGATCTCGTCCATGAACCCGGCCGGGTTGTGCGCGGCCAGGTAGGCCGGGTCGGCATTGCGCACCAGCCCGCTGATCCGCATCAGCGCGCGCTCCACCGGCGGCCGCGGCGGCATGGTCGGCAGGATGTGCTGGGCGCGGACCAGGCAGAACTGCACGCTGCGCGGGAAATCGTTGTTCTGCAGCAGGAAGCGCAGCGCCTGCTCGCCGGTGACGCGCTGCCGCACGTGGCGGCGGTACATCTGGTAGGCGGCCTGGGCGCGCAGCACGCTCATCCACTGCATGGCCTGGTAGGCCTCGCGGTCGTCGGCCTGGCGCGGGGTGATCAGGCCCGAGGCGCCGGCATCGATGATGCGCGTGGTCATGTCGGCCTGCTCGATCGCCGTGCCCAGGCGCAGGAACTGGAAGCCGATGTCGCGGCTGACGTTGGCGGTCAGCAGCCCGGACACCTTCAGGCAGGCATCGGTGACATGGGACAGGAACTCCATGCGGTAGCGGCGGCCGACGCTGCGCTCGCCGTTGGCGTCGATGTGCAGGTGCAGGTCGTTGACCGCTTCCCAGATCTCCTGCGGCAGCGTGTCGCGGATGCTGCGCAGCAGTTCGCGGGCGTAGCGCACCGAGCTGCGCAGCGAGGACGGATTGCGCTCGTCCAGCAGCAGGAAGCGCACCACGTCGGCATCGCCGACGTCGTCGCCGGCATTGGGGAACCACAGCGCGAAGATCTCGCCGGCGCCGACCGTGTCGATCATCGGCCGCCAGGCGAAACGCACCGAGCGCGGCAGGTCCAGCTGCAGCAGGCTGCCCACCCCGACCAGCCGCGCGGTGGTCTCGGCGCGGCGCACGTAGCGGCTGAACCAGTAGAGGTTGTCGGCGACGCGCGAGAGCATCAGTCCAGCTCCTCGTCCAGGTCCACCACCCAGGTGTCCTTGGCGCCGCCGCCCTGCGAGGAATTGACCACCAGCGAGCCCTCCTCCATCGCCACCCGGGTCAGCCCGCCGGTGGTCACGTAGACGTCCTCGCGGGAGAGGATGAACGGGCGCAGGTCCAGGTGCCGCGGCGCCGGCCCGGCCTCGGTCACGATCGGCGCGGTGGACAGGCCCAGGGTCGGCTGCGCCATGTAGTTGCGCGGGTCGGCCAGGATCAGCTTGCGGAACTGCTCGCGCTGGCGCGTGGTCGAGCGCGGGCCGATCAGCATGCCGTAGCCGCCGGACTCGTTGGCCGGCTTCACCACCAGTTCGTCCAGGTGCTCGAGCACGTACTGGCGGTCCTTGTCGTCGTGGCACAGGTAGCTGGGCACGTTGGGCAGGATCGGCTCCTCGTCCAGGTAGTAGCGGATCATCTTCGGCACGTAGGCGAACACCACCTTGTCGTCGGCCACGCCGGCGCCCGGCGCATTGGCCAGCGCCACCTTGCCGGCGCGCCAGCTGCGGATCAGCCCGGCCACGCCCAGCACCGAATCGGCGCGGAACGCCTCCGGGTCCAGGAACAGGTCGTCGACCCGGCGGTAGATCACGTCGACCCGGCGCGGCCCGTACACGGTGCGCATGTAGGTGCAGTCGTCGTCGGCCACGAACAGGTCGTCGCCCTCGACCAGTTCGATGCCCATCGCCTGCGCCAGGTAGGCGTGCTCGAAGTAGGCGCTGTTGAAGATGCCCGGGGTCAGCAACGCGATCACCGGCTGGTCGCCGGGGCGCGGCGACAGCGCCGCCAGGGTGTCGTAGAGCTGCGCCGGGTAGTCGTCCACCGGCAGGATCGCGCTGGTCTCGAACAGCTCCGGGAACACCCGCTTGGCGACCATGCGGTTCTCGAGCATGTACGACACGCCGCTGGGGATGCGCAGGTTGTCCTCCAGCGCGTACAGGGTGCCGTCGGCGTCGCGCACCAGGTCCGAGCCGCATACGTGCGCCCACACGCTCAGTGCCGGGGTGATGCCCACGCATTGCGGGCGGAAGTTGACCGAGTGCTCCAGCAGCATCGCCGGGAACACCTTGTCCTTGACGATGCGCTGGGCGCCGTAGATGTCGCCGATGAACAGGTTGAGCGCGCGCATGCGCTGCTTCAGCCCGGCCTCGGTGCGCTGCCATTCGTGCAGCGGGATCACCCGCGGGATCAGGTCGAACGGCAGCGTGCGGTCGACGTTGCGGCCGTCGGAGTAGACGGTGAAGGTGATGCCCATGACCCGCGCGGCGACATCGGCGGCGAGCTGGCGTTCGGACAATTCGCGTCCACTGAGGCTGGACAGGTACTCGATGACCCGGCGCGCGGCCGGACGTGGCTGCCCATCGGACTGGATCAGCTCGTCGAAGGTGGCCGTGCGGTACTTGCTCCAGTCCATCGCGCCCCTTGTTGCTGTGGGCCGGCGGCGAAAGGCGCCGGCATGTTGTCCCGCAACATGCCCGCAGTCGTGACGGCCGTCAAGCCGCCGGCGGCGGGACGGTGTCCGGGGCGCGGCGGATGCGCGCGCTGTCCATGAACATCGCGTCGCTGGAGGCCTGGAACACGCGCAGGTCGAAGTTGGGCAGGATCGCCAGCAGGTGGTCGAACAGGTCCGCCTGGATCTGCTCGTACATCGCCCAGCGGGTGTCGTTGGCGAAGCAGTACACCTCCAGCGGCAGGCCGTTGGCGCCCGGCTCCAGTTGCCGCACCAGCAGGGTCATGTCCTGGCGCACGTGCGGGCTGGCGCGCAGGTAGTGCTCGACGTAGGCGCGGAAGGTGCCGAGGTTGGTGATCCGGCGGCCGTTGATCGGCGCCACCCCGCGCTCGGCCAGCGCGCCGTTCCAGGCGTCGAGCTCGGTGCGCTTGCGGTCGATGTACTCGCGCAGCACGGTCAACTGCCGCATCTGCTCGATCTCGGCGGCGTCGAGGAAGCGCACGCTGTGCTGGTCCAGGTACAGCGCGCGCTTGATCCGGCGCCCGCCGGCCTCGCTCATCCCGCGCCAGTTCTTGAACGAGTCGCTGATCAGTTTCTTGGTCGGGATGGTGGTGATGGTCTTGTCCCAGTTCTGGACCTTGACCGTATGCAGCGCGATGTCGATCACGTCGCCGTCGGCGTTCTGCTGCGGCATCTCGATCCAGTCGCCGACGCGGACCATGTCGTTGGAACTGATGGTGACGCTGGCCACCAGCGACAGCAGGGTGTCCTGGAACACCAGGATCAGCACCGCCATCATCGCGCCCACACCCGACAGCAGGATCACCGGCGACTTGTCCACCAGCACCGACACCATCAGCACCGCCGCGACCACGCCCAGCACGATCTTGAGCAACTGCATGTAGCCCTTGATCGGCTTGTTGTGCGCGTCCGGGCGCCGCTCGTACACGTGGTTGAGCAGGTCCAGCACGCGCGACAAGGCCAATGCCACGGTCAGCACGATGAAGGCGGCGCAGACGTTGCGCACCACGCTGACCATCGCCGCCGGCAGATGCGGCACCGCGCCGATGCCCAACGACAGCACCAGCGCCGGGATCACGTTGGCCAGGCGCGGGATCACGCTCAGCTTCACTTCCTTGTCGCTGAGCACGGTGGCGCGCAGTGCCCGCCGCAGCCCGCGCAGCAGGATCCGCTTGGTCACCCAGTTGGCCAGCCACGCCGCCAGCAGCAGCGCCACGATCACCATCGCGTCGTAGGCCCAGGGATACGGCGCCAGGGTGTGCTGCAGGTCGGCGAAGAACGCCGCGTCAGGCAGCAGCGCCGCCGAGGCGCTGGCGAACGGCAGCAACGCCTGCACACTCATGCGCGGCTGCGCTCGATGATGACCCCCACCGCCTGCGCCCCGCGCACCGCGCCCGGCTTGCTCAGCTTCAGCCGCAACCAGCGCACGTCGAATTCTTTCAGCACCGCTTCCGCGCAGCGCTCGGCCAGCGTCTCCACCAGCCCGTAGCCGGACTGCTCGACCAGTTCCACCAGGCGCTTGCTCACCGCCTTGTAGTTGAGCGTATCGGCGATGTCGTCGCTGGCCGCGGGCTTGCGGTTGTCGAAGCCCATTTCCAGATCGAAGCGCAGCGTCTGCCGGATCCGCCGCTCCCAATCGTAGATGCCGATCAGCGCGTCGATTTCCAGACCTTCGATGAAGACTTTATCCATGAGGAGCCGGGATTGGGGAATGGGGATTCGGGAATGGTAAGAGCAAAGGCAAAAGCTGATGCAACCGCGGAGCCGCTTTACGAATCCCCAATCCCGACTCCCGACTCCCGCGTTGCCGCCGCCAGCGGCGGCAACGTCGCCATGTCCCAGCGCGGCGTCACCTGCACCGCGGACGCGGCATCGTGCAACCCGGCCTGCAGGCGCAGGGCGCCGGCGAAGGCGATCATCGCGCCGTTGTCGGTGCACAGCGCCGGGCGCGGGAAGCAGGCGCGGCCGCCGCGCGCCTGCGCCATCGCCTGCAGCTTGGCGCGCAGGCGCAGATTGGCGCCGACGCCGCCGGCGACCACGATGGTGTCGCTGCCGGCCGCCTCCAGCGCGCGCTCGCACTTGATCGCCAGCGTGTCCACCACCGCATCCTCGAAGCCGCGGGCGATGTCGGCGCGCACCGTCTCGGACTGGTCGCTGTCGCGCCAGGCCAGCAGCACCTGGGTCTTGAGTCCGGAAAAGCTGAAGTCCAGGCCGGGCCGGTCGGTCATCGGCCGGGCGAAGCGGAACCGCCCCGAGGTGCCCTGCGTGGCCAGCGCCGCCAGTTGCGGGCCGCCCGGATACGGCAACCCCATCAGCTTGGCGGTCTTGTCGAAGGCCTCGCCGGCGGCATCGTCCAGGGTCTCGCCAAGCAGGCGATAGCGGCCGATGGCCTCCACCGCGATCAGCTGGGTGTGGCCGCCGGAGACCAGCAGCGCCACGAACGGCGGCGCCGGCGCCCCGTGCACCGGGTCCGGATCCTCCATCAGCGGCGCCAGCAGGTGGCCTTCCATGTGGTGCACGCCGATCGCCGGCACGTCCAGCGCCCAGGCCAGGGCCCGGGCCACGCCGGCACCGACCAGCAGCGCGCCGACCAGGCCCGGCCCGGCGGTGTAGGCCACCCCGTCCAGGTCGCGCACCCGCAGGCCGGCCTCGGCCAAGGTCTGGCGGATCAGCGGCAGCAGCTTGCGCACGTGGTCGCGGCTGGCCAGCTCCGGCACCACCCCGCCGTACTCGGCGTGCAGGGCGATCTGGCTGTACAGCGCGTGCGCGCGCAGCGCGGCCGCGCCGGAGCGCGTGGTGTCGTAGACGGCGACGCCGGTTTCGTCGCAACTGGATTCGATGCCGAGAACGTTCATGGGTGCATTGTGGGGCCGAATCGGCGGCAGGCCAAACGCGGCGCTTGCAGCCGCGAAATCTGCCGCTATAATGTGCGGCTCGCCGGGCCTGACCCGGTCACCATTGTGTCCCGGAGATTCCATGCCCAGCGTTAAAGTCCGCGAGAACGAGCCCTTCGAGTTTGCGCTCCGTCGCTTCAAGCGCACCTGCGAAAAGGCCGGCGTGCTGGCCGAAACCCGCAAGCGCGAGTTCTACGAAAAGCCGACCCAGGAACGCAAGCGCAAGGCCGCTGCCGCGGTGAAGCGCCAGCTGCGTCGCACCTCGCGCGACGTCACCAAGCGCCAGCGTCTGTACTGAGGATCGCGGCCTGCGGTAGCGGGATGTGCCGGTTTCGGCACCCGCTACGGTAAGCCCACGAAGCCGGCACGCGCAAGCGTCGCCGGCTTTTTGTGCATCTCCTGCTTGGACCAGGCGATCCGCCCGCGCGGAGCATCGGCCCCGTCCCTGATCCCTCGGCACCCGCGTGCCGCCTCGGCCGCACGGCCTGCGCCAGCGCGCTTGCCTAGAATGCCCTTCCCCCCTTTTCTCTTCCCTGTGGAGTCCCTCATGACCCTCAAGCAGCAGCTCACCGACGACATGAAGGCCGCGATGAAGTCCGGCGACAAGCACAGCCTGGGCGTGATCCGGCTGATCAACGCCGCGATCAAGCAGAAGGAAGTGGACGAGCGCGTGGAGATGGACGACGCCGCGGTGATCGCGGTGATGGACAAGATGGTCAAGCAGCGCAAGGACTCGGTAAGCCAGTACGAGGCCGCCGGCCGCGACGACCTGGCCCAGGTGGAGCGCGAGGAGATCGTGGTGATCGAGCGCTACCTGCCGAGCAAGATGGGCGAGGCCGAGATCGTCGCTGCGATCCAGGCGGCGATGGCGCAGACCGGCGCCGCCAGCCCGACCGACATGGGCAAGCTGATGGGCGTACTCAAGCCGATGCTGGCCGGCAAGGCCGACATGGGCCAGGTCTCGGTGCTGGTCAAGCAGCAACTGGCCGGCTGACGCTCCCGAGGAGCGCGTGGGCGGCGGGCTTCACCCGCCTTTCGATGCCGGGCTGCTACAACGCCCGGCAAGCCCGCACCCTCCTTCAGCGCGCAGTGCGGGACCGGCGTTGCGACGCCGCGCGCCGAAGGTCCCGCGCCCATGTCCCTGCCCCTGTCGTCCGATCGCCTGCACAAACACCTCGACCGCCTGCAGCAGAGCCTGCCGGCCGCGCTGGTGCGGCGCTTCGTCGAGATCGACGTGATGACCCAGTCGGCCTCGCTGTCGTTCTACGCCCTGCTGTCGCTGGCGCCGCTGCTGGTGCTGCTGCTGTGGCTCACCGCCTCGCTGTACCCGCAGGCCCAGGAGGCGCTGATCGCGCAGATCGGGCAGCTGGCCGGGCACGGCGCGCGCGAGGTCGCGCAGACGGTGATCGACAACGCCAAGAACCAGCCCAACATCGGCTCGCTGGCCGGGCTGTGGAGCACCCTGCTGCTGTTCGTCGGCGCCACCGCGGTGTTCGCGCAGCTGCAGAACGCGCTGAACCTGATCTTCCGCACCGACAAGCAGCGCCTGGACGGCATCATGGCCTGGCTGAAGAAGCGCGTGTTCTCCTTCGGCGTGGTGCTGGGGCTGGGCTTCCTGCTGCTGATCTCGATGATCCTGACCACTGTGCTGCAGGTGGTGTTCGCGCGGATGCCGTCGCTGCTGCCGGCGGTCGGCTACGTCTCGACCCTGGCGATCTACGTGCTGGCCTTCGCCGTGCTCTACCACTACCTCCCCGACCGCCGGGTGCAATGGCGCCAGGCGATCATCGGCGGCGCCATTACCGCCTGCCTGTTCGTGGCCGGGCGCTATGCGATCGGCCTGTACATCGCCACCGCCGCGCCGGGCAGCGCCTACGGCTCGATGGGCGCGCTGGTGATCCTGCTGGTGTGGATCTACTACGCCACCGTGGTGTTCTTCGTCGGCGCGCTGATCACCGCGGTGATCGACGAGCGCCTGCGCTCGCACAGCAAGCTCGTCGCCGCCGGGATCGACCCGCGCAACGCCGCACAGGCACCGCCCACGCCCTGACCGCACGGCGCTGAACCACACAGGCAGCGCGCCCAGCGTGACGGCGCACGCGCGTGGCATCCTATGCGGATGGCCCGCATCCCCGACGCATTCATCGACGACCTGCTCGCCCGCACCGACATCGTCGAGGTGGTCGGCACGCGCGTGCCGCTGAAGCGCCAGGGCAAGGAGTACGCGGCGCGCTGCCCGTTCCACGACGAGCGCTCGGCCTCGTTCACGGTGTCCCCGACCAAGCAGTTCTACCACTGCTTCGGCTGCGGCGCGCACGGCACCGCGATCAGCTTCCTGATGAACTACGACCGCCTCGAATTCCTCGACGCGGTCGACGAGCTGGCCAAGCGCGCCGGCATGGAAGTGCCGCGCGACGCCCAGCAGCGCGGCGCCGCCCAGGCCGCCGGCGACGACCACCGCGACCTGTACTCGGCGCTGGAAGCGGCGGCCAAGTTCTTCCAGCGCCAGTTCGACGGCAGCGACAAGGCGCGTGCCTACCTGGACGGCCGCGGCGTGGATGCGGAGAACCGCGCGCGCTTCCAGATCGGCTATGCCCCGGACGGCTACAGCGCGCTCAAGGACGCGCTGGGCACCGACGAGCGCCGGCTCAAGCTGCTGGACCGTGCCGGGTTGTTCTCCAAGAACGACCGCGGCCACGTCTACGATAAGTTCCGCGACCGGGTGATGTTCCCGATTTTCGACCGCCGCGGCCGGGTCATCGCCTTCGGCGGCCGCGTGCTCGACAAGGACGACGGCCCCAAGTACCTGAACTCGCCCGAGACCGCGCTGTTCCACAAGGGCCGCGAACTGTACGGCCTATGGCAGGTGCGCCAGGCCAACCAGAAGATCGAGCGGCTGATCGTGGTCGAGGGCTACATGGACGTGGTCTCGCTGTTCCAGTTCGGCGTCACCCAGGCGGTGGCGACGCTGGGCACCGCGACCACGCCGGACCACGCCGAACTGCTGTTCCGCAACGCGCCGGACGTGTTCTTCTGCTTCGACGGCGACGCCGCCGGCCGCCGCGCCGGCTGGAAGGCGCTGGAATCGGTGCTGCCGCGGATGAAGGACGGCCGCCAGGCGTTCTTCCTGTTCCTGCCCGATGGCGAGGACCCGGACACCATCGTGCGCAAGGAAGGCGCCGCGGCCTTCGATGCGCGCCTGGTCCAGGCCACGCCGCTGTCGCAGTTCTTCTTCGACGAACTCTCGCGCGAGATCAACCTCGGCACGCTCGACGGCAAGGCACGCCTGGCCGAACGCGCGCGGCCGATGCTGGCGCAGATTCCCGACGGCGCCTTCGGCGACCTGATGCGCCAGCGCCTGGCCGAACTCACCGGCATCGGCGCCGCCGCACCGGCGGCCGCCACGGCGGCGGCGAGCCGGCCGCCGCCGCGCGTGCCGCGCCCCGCGCACAAGCGCAGCCTGGTGCGCGAGGCGATCGTGCGCCTGCTGCAGGCGCCGTCGCTGGCGCTGGACCTGCCGCCGCCCTACCCGTTCGCCGGCCTGCGCCTGCCGGGCATCGAGCTGATGATCGAGTTGCTGCAGATCGTGCATGCGCGTCCGGAAATCACCACCGGCGCCCTGCTCGAACACTTCCACGAACGCGAGGAACTGGCCGCGCTGCAGAAGCTGGCGGTGCAGGAGATCGCCGGCGAGACCGCCAGCTGGCGCCAGGAGCTGCACGACGTGGTCGTGCAGCTGGAAAAGCAGACGCTGCAGCAGCGCCTGGAAGAACTGACCGCCAAGCAACGCGCGCAGGGGTTGGACGAGACCGACAAGTACGAGCAGCGCGAACTGCTTAAGGTACTGGCGTCGTTACGCTGAGTCTGGCCCGGCGCGACCGCTAGCTCAATGGCATGTACCGAAACGTTGGGAACAGGCGGTCCTGCAAGTGCGCAGGAGAAAGGAACTCGTAGATCCATGTCCGCGAAGCCGCCAGCGCGCATTCGGTGGCGAACATAAGGATGTGCAGAGCGTCGTCGCTCGCCGGAAGCCAGCGCCATCCGCAGTCCACGCCCTCCCGACATGGGAATGGATAGGGCAGATTGCACGGCTGACCATCGTCGCCGAGACCGGAGGTGTAGTACGAAAGCAGGCCGTCCTGCAGGCTCAGCAGCAGATTGTGGCGGAGGTAGTAGGAATCGCACGAGCGGGGATAGAGCTTGGCAAGCGCCTTGTGAAAGCTGGGACTGTTCGGATCTTCGCCGCTGGGCCACTCAATCTTTTCGCAGACCAAAAACGTCATCAGATTCTGTTGCTCGACCTGCTGCGGTTGAAACAGACTTTGCCGATGTCTATCCAACTGATCAGAAGTCGCGCCCTCCCGAACCATCTGGCCCCATAAGCTGAACACCGCATCGGTCGGCGCCACCGGCAGGCTGGGCGGGCAATGCGCCGCCCTCAAGCGTTTGGTCTCGACAAGTTTATGCAAGGCTTCGCAAAGTGCGGAGAAGGTCAATGTCGACTTCACTTCGCCGACTGCCGCGCAGGTTTCCGTGGGGAAGAACACACGTCCGCCCGCCACATCGAGACTGGGCGTCGCATCGCGGTCGTAGAGGACGATATCGCACTGCGTACTGCTGGGTTGCTGCACCGTACTCAGGAAGCCGCTGCCGATGGCCAGGCGCGCCGGCAGATGCGATACCAGCAGCGTGCGCAGCAGTCGTTCGCGATAGACGCCAAACTCCCCGGAATGGAGAAGACCATTACGCTTCTCCTCGTCGCGAAAAATATACCGACTCATCGCCAGATAGTCCTCGCGAAACTTCTTTGCGGTGTTCAAGGCCAGCGCCTGCACGGCGAAAGAAGCATTCGTCTCCATCTACTACCTGCGAGCGCCTGTGTGTATGTGTGTGAGAATATATTCTTGACTTGCAGCCTTTTGTCCCATTCATCACATCATGAAACATCTTCTCGCGCGCCTGCGCATCGAACCGTTCACGCTGGCGCTGCTGTGCACGGTGCTGCTCGCCTCGCTGCTGCCGGTACAGGGGCGCGCGGCGTCGGTGATGGACGTGGTCACCGACCTGGCGATCGCCGCGCTGTTCTTCCTGCACGGCGCGCGGCTGTCGCGCGAGGCCATCGTCGCCGGCGCGCTGCACTGGCGCCTGCACCTGACCATCTTCGCCGCCACCTTCATCCTGTTCCCGTTGCTGGGCCTGCTGTTCAAGCCGCTGTCGCACTGGCTGCTGACCCCGGACCTGTACATCGGCGTGCTGTTCCTGTGCACGCTGCCGTCCACGGTGCAGTCGTCGATCGCCTTCACCTCGATGGCCGGCGGCAACGTGCCGGCGGCGGTGTGCAGCGCCTCGCTGTCGAGCCTGCTCGGGGTGTTCCTGACGCCGCTATTGATGGGCCTGCTGGCCGGCGCGCAGAGCGCCATGGCCAACCCGCTGGAGGCGATGGGCAAGATCATGCTGCAACTGCTGGTGCCGTTCGTCGCCGGCCACCTGCTGCAGCGCTGGATCGGCGGTTGGGTCGAACGCCGCCGCGCGGTGCTGCGCTACACCGACCAGAGCACCATCCTGCTGGTGGTGTACACCGCCTTCAGTGCCGCGGTGGTCGAAGGCCTGTGGCGCAAGACGCCGCTGCCGGCGCTGCTCGGCGTCGCCGCGGTCGGCGTGGTGCTGCTGGCGCTGGCGATGACGCTGATCACCTTCGGCGCGCGGCGCCTGGGCTTTTCCCGCGAGGACGAGATCCCGATCGTGTTCTGCGGCTCCAAGAAGAGCCTGGCCACCGGCGTGCCGATGGCCAAGGTGCTGTTCGCCAGCGGCAGCCTCGGCGCGATCGTGTTGCCGGTGATGATCTACCACCAGATCCAGTTGATCGTCTGCGCAGTCATCGCGCAACGCTACGCGCGCGCGGCGAAGGCGGAAGCCAAGCCCTAGCGCGCGACCGGCATCGCGCCGGCACGACCGCGGCGCGCCGCCCTGCGCGGCACCGGGACTCGCGGCATATGCAGATGCGTCGCCGGCATGTGCAAGCACGGCGGCGGCTGCGTACAGTAGACGGCCGGCACGGCCGGCGCCGTGTCTCCCTCCCCATCCGGTGCCCCCCCATGAGCCGCATGTTCCGCCGTTCCGCGACGATCTCCGCCAGCCTGGCCACGCTGCTGGCGCTGGGCGCCTGCCAGAAACCGCCAACACCCGCCGCGCCCAAGGCCACCACGCCGGCGCCTGCCGCCGACAGCGCCGGCATCGCCTGGCGTGAGGGCGACGTCGACGACGCCTTCGCCGAAGCGCGCGAACACAACAAGCCGGTGCTGCTGTACTGGGGCGCGGCCTGGTGCCCACCCTGCAACCGGCTCAAGGCCACGCTGTTCAAGGACCCGGCGTTCATCGCCCGCACCCGCGCCTTCGTCGCGGTGCACCTGGACGGCGATTCGGAGGGCGCGCAGGCCTGGGGCGAACGCTTCGGCATCAAGGGCTATCCGACCATCATCGTGCTGCGCCCGGACCACAGCGAGATCACCCGCCTGGCCGGCGACAGCGACACGCAGCGTCTGGCCGAGGCGCTACGCGTCGCCGCGACCCGCACCACCACCTCGGCGCAGTTGCTACAGCAAGCACTGAAGGCGCCGGCCACGCTCGGCGCCGACGACTGGACCCTGCTCGGCGAATACGGCTGGGAGGTGGATGCCGCCCAGTTGGTCAAGCCAGGGCAGGCGCCGGAGGTGCTCGCGCGCCTGGCCGCGGCCGCGCCGCAGCCGGCGTTGCAGCGCCGTTTCGCATTGCTGGCGCTGGCCGCGCAGGATCCGGCCAAGGCCACCACCGTGGACGCCAAGCACCGCGCCGCCGACCGCGCGCTGCTGCAGGCGGTGCTGGCCGATCCGGCCGAAGTGCGCGCCAACCGCAGCACGCTGACCTATGCGGCACGCGAGCTGGTCCAGGCCGCGGCCGGCGATGCCGCCGAGCGCAGCACGCTGTCCAGCGCGCTGACCCATGCACTGGACCAGGTCTATGCCGACGGCAGCCTGCCGATCAGCGATCGCCTGGACACCGCCACCGCGGACATCGCGTTGGCGCGCCTGGCGCAAGGCCAGCCGGCCGAGGCCGGCGACGGGCCCCAGCCGCCGTTGCCGCCCGCGGTGGTCGCCAAGGTGCAGCAGCGCGTGCAATGGGCCGAGCAGGCCGCCAAGACCGACTACGAACGCCAGTCCACGATCAGCACCGCCGCCGACCTGCTCGACGAGGCCGGCGACAGCGCCGGCGCCGAACAACTGCTGCTGGCCGAGCTCCAGCGCAGCAAGACCCCGTATTACTACATGCCGGAACTGGCCGGCCTGGCCGAGGCGCGCGGCGACAAGCAGACGGCGCTGTTCTGGTTGAAGAAGGCCTACGAGAGCGCCCAAGGGCCCGCCACCCGCGTGCAATGGGGCGTGCTCTATGTCGACGGCCTGATCCGGCTGCAGCCAGACAATGCGGCCGCGATCGAGGCGGCCGCCGGACAGGTCATCGGGGAACTGGCCGGCCAGCCCGACGGCTATCACCAGCGCACCCGGCAGCGCTTCGACACCCTGGCCAAGACCCTGCAGGCCTGGAGCAAGGGTCATGACGGCAGCGCGGTGCTGGCGCGGCTGCAGCAGAAGATGCAGCAAAGCTGCGGCAGCCAGGCGCGCGACGGCTGCCAGCATTGGCTGGGGTGAGGGCGCAAGCCGTGTAACACACGGCGGCCGTGCAGCGGGCCAGCGGCAACCGCCGGCGCGCTGCACGGCCGTCGCGCTTCAGAGAGATCCGGTCCGCGCGTCGCTGCAGCGCGGTCGCCCCGCGCCGCGCACCACGCCGGTTGCGCGCCTCGCGCAGCGGCGCGCGCCGATGCGCCGTGCGCTCACGTGCCCCCGATCAGGCCGCCACGCGGACCGGCGCCGCCGACTGAGCGCCTGCCTGGCCGCCGGCGCGGCGGCCGCTGCTGGTATGCGCGCTGAGGCCCTGCGCCTGCCCTTCCAGCGCGCGTGCGGCCTCGGCCATCTTTTCGACCAGCGCCGCGTTCTGCTGCGTGGCGGTGTCCATCTGCACCACGATCTGGTTGACCTGGCCGATGCCGGCGCTCTGCTCGCGGCTGGCGCCGGCGATGTCGGTCATGATGCGCTGCACCTCGCGCACCGAGCCGAGCAGTTCTTCCATCGTGGCGCCGGCGCGCGCGACCAGCGCCGAACCGCGATCGACCTGCTCGCTGGACCCGGCGATCAGGCCGCGCACTTCCTTGGCCGCATCGGCGCAACGCTGGGCCAGGCTGCGCACTTCGGTGGCGACCACGGCGAAGCCGCGGCCCTGCTCGCCGGCACGCGCCGCTTCCACCGCCGCGTTCAGGGCGAGGATATTGGTCTGGAAGGCGATGCCGTCGATCACGCTGATGATGTCGGCGATCTTGCGCGAGGCGCTCTCGATGCCGGCCATGGTCTGCACCACGTCGCGCACCACCTCGCCGCCACGCTGGGCGACGTCGCTGGCGCCGTCCACCAGGCGGTTGGCATGGCCGACGTGCTCGACGTTGCGCTGCACGGTGCCGGTGATCTCTTCCATCGAGCTGGCCGCTTCTTCCAGCGCCGCCGCCTGCTGCTCGGTGCGGCGGGCCAGGTCGCTGTTGTCGTCGACCATTTCCGCGGCCGCGGTCTGCAGGGTGTGTGCGGCCTCGCCGAGCTGGCGCGCGGCATGGATGTCCAGCAGGGCGCCGACCGCGCGCAGCGGGGTGCCGTCGGCGGCGCGCTTGGTCAGGCCGCGCGCGCGGAACCAGCGGTACTCGCCGTTCTTCAACTGCAGGCGGTACTCGATGTCGAAGCCGGTGCGGCCGGTACGGTCGTTGAGGTGCGCGGCGAACGCGCTGAGCGCGGCCTGCGCGTCCTCCGGGTGCAGGCGCGAGGACCAACTGTCGAGCACGTTGGGGAACTCGGCCTCGGAGGCGAATCCCAGCAGCGAGCGGAACTGCGGCGACCACCAGAACTCGTTGGACGGATTGATCGGGTCACCGGCGATCACGCTCATGTCCCACAGGCCGTCGTTGAGCATGTCCTGGCCCAGTTCGAACCGCGTCAGCACGATGTCCAGGAAGGCCTCGCGTTCGCGCCGCTCGGTGATGTCGGTGAGCGCGCCGGCCACGCGCAAAGGCGTGCCCTGGGCATCACGCTGGGTGGTGCCGATCGCGCGGAACCAGCGGTACTGGCCGTTCTTCAGCTGCAGGCGGTAGTCCACGTCGTACGGGGTCTGGCCGCTGCGGTCGCCCAGGTGCGCGGCGAACGCGTCCAGCGTGGCCTGCTTGTCCTCCGGATGCAGGCGCGAGGCCCAACTGTCCAGCACGTTGGGAAAGTCGAGCTCGGAGGAGAAACCCAGCATCGCGCGGAACTGCGAGGACCACCAGAATTCATTGGCGGGGTTGATCGGATCGCCGGCGATCACGCTCATTTCCCAGAGGCCGTCGGTGGTTGCCTTGGTGACCAGGTCGAAACGGACGCGCATCTCGTCCAGATTGGCGAGGGCGCCGTCGCCCTGCGCACGCGCGCGGTCGCGCTCGGCCTCGGCCTCACGCAGGCGCTCCGTCAGTGCCTGCAGCTTCGCCGCGTCTTGCTTGCTCTTGCCCCACATGGATGTCTCCGCGGCTTTGCCGATTTTGGTCGTTCGTCCGATAACGACTGCGGCCGGCAACACTTGAGCGGGGGGCTGAACGGGCGGTTCAGGCAATCCAGTGGTCGACCAGCAGGAACGCGAACAACGCCATCAGGTACACAATGGAGTAACCGAACATGCGCATCGAGAACATCTCGTCCGGCGGGTCGAGCATGCGCCAGGCGTACCAGAGAAACACCGCGTCCAGCACCAGGGTGCCGCCGAGATAGAACACCCCGCTCATGCCCACCGCCACCGGCAGCAGGGTCACCACCACCAGCAGCACCGTGTACACCAGGATCTGCCGGCGGGTATGCGCCACGCCGTGGGTGACCGGCAGCATCGGGATCGAGGCCTTGGCGTAGTCGGCGCGGCGGAAGATCGCCAGCGCCCAGAAGTGCGGCGGCGTCCACACGAAGATGATCAGCACCAGCAGCGAGGCGTAGGCCCAGTCCCATTGGCCCTGCATGCCGGTGATCGCGGCCCAGCCCAGCAGCGGCGGCGCCGCGCCGGCCAGGCCGCCGATGACGATGTTCTGCGGCGTGGTGCGCTTGAGGAACACCGTGTAGATCACTGCATAGCCGATCAGCGAGGCGAAGGTCAGCACCGCGGTGATCCAGTTGACCCACACCACCAGCACGGTCATCGACAGTGCGGTGAGCAAGGCCGCGAATAGCAGCACCTGCCACGGCAGCACCTTGCCCACCACCAGCGGGCGCCAGGAGGTGCGCGCCATCTGCGCGTCGATCCGCGCATCCAGCAGTTGGTTGATCGCCGCCGCCGCCGAGGCCGCCAGCCAGATGCCGAAGAAGCCGAGCAGGCCGGTGCGCACCTGCGCCCAGGTCGGCAGCCCCGGGATCGCCAGGCACATGCCGACCAGGGCGGTGAACACGATCAACGCCACCACCTTGGGCTTGGTCAGGTCCCAGTAGTCGCGCCAGTGGACGCCGCGCGCGCTCATTGCGGTGCCCGCAATCGCGCCAGCAACGACACCAGCACGAACAGCAGCGCCACCGCGCCGGCGTTGTGCAGCACCGCCACCGGCAGGGGCAGCGCCAGCTTGACGTTGAGGATGCCCAGGCACACCTGCGCGACCAGCAGCAGCGCCAGCGCCGCGGCCCAGCCGCGCATGCCCGGCGTGCGGCTCAGGCGCCAGCCCAGCCACAGCAGGTAGGCCGCCACCACCATCGCCATCATCCGGTGCGCCATCTGGATGGCGATGCGCGCCGCGCCATCGAGCACGCCGCCTTCGTAGTCCACGCCGATGCCGCGCCACAGGGTGAAGCCCTCGCGGAAATCGTGCGGCGGCCACCACTGGCTGACGCAGCGCGGGAAGTTGTCGGCCGACCAGCTGCCGCCGCCGCAGGCCAGCGCCGCGTAGTTGGCGCTGACCCAGCCGCCCAGCGCGATCTGCAGCACCAGCACCGCCACGCCCAGGCGCAGCAGCCATTTCAGGCGCGGCGCATCGGCCAGGGTGATCGGCAGGTGGGTGGCGCGCCAGGCCATCCACACCAGCAGCGAGAACATCAGCAGGCCGCCCAGCAGGTGCCCCATCACCACGATCGGCTTGAGCAGCAGGGTCACCGTCCACATGCCCAGCAGGGCCTGGAAGATCACCACCGACAGGGTCAGCACCGCCGCGCGGGCCAGATCGTCGTTGGACCAGCGCAGCGCCGCCAGCAGCAGGATCGCCTCGCCACCGACCGCCACCAGCATCGCCAGCCCCGGCCAGCCGGACATGTACAGCGGGATCGACAGCGCCACCAACGCCGCGGCCGTGACGATCTGGGCGATGCCGAGCCGGCGCCGCCGCGCCGCCAGCAGCGACAGCACCAGTACCTCCACGCCCAGCGCACCGGCCAGGAAGCGGTGGATCTGCTCGCGCCAGGCCTTGTGCGTCTCCAGCGGCCGGATCTTGCTGGCGGCGTGGGTGTCGGCTTCGGCACTGGTCTGCGGCCAGGTGATGCGGCCGTAGCAGGTCGGCCAGTCCGGGCAGCTCATGCCCGCGTCGGACAGGCGCACGAACGAACCGAACATGATGGTGCTGGCGGTGAACAGCGCCGCCAGCCAGGCCATGCGGTGGAAATGCCGGAACAGCGCCGGGCGCGCGAACAGGGTCATAGGAAGCGGCTCACAGGAGTTTCAGCAGTTTCGCCAGGTCCGCGCGCAGCCCGGCCGGGTCGAACCCGGGGGCATAGCGCAGCACCACGAAACCGTTCGGATCGATGACGTAGACCGGCACGCCGGCCGCATCGCGCACCCGCGGCAACGCCGCCAGCAGCGCCGGATCCGCGCGCAGCGCCTGCACCTGCGGCAGGGCCTGGGCGGCGGCCGGCGGCGTGCCGATCCACAGGATCTGCACGTGGTCGGCGTCGTGGCCGAACAGTTGCCAGACCTTGTCCAGGTCGCGCGCCAGCGCATCGCAGGCGCTGCCGCAGTCCGCCGGCGGCGCCAGCGCGATGCGCCACAGGCGCCGCTGCGGTTCCCAGGCGTAGCCGCGGCCGTCGGCCAACCGCGGCTGCAGCGCGCGCAGGTCGGCCGGCGGCTGCAGCAGCTCGCCATGGTTGCGGCTGGCAGCCGGCTGCCAGCCGGAGAAGCGCAACGCGCCGGCGACCAGCATCGAGCCGAAGAACAGGACGAACAACACGATCAGCGGCCAACGGCCGCGTGCGGCCGCCGGGCGCGGGGCCGGGGTGGGAGCATTCATGCCGGGGATTTTCTCATGCGCGCGCGCTCAGCGCCCGCCCCGTCCCCTGCGCGCGCGCCAGCTGAGCAGCGCCGCGGTGACCAGCACCGCCAGCGCCAGGCCGAACCATTGCACCGCGTAACCCAAGTGGCGCTCGGGCGGCAGCGTGTTCGGCAGCAGGTCCAGGTCGCGCGGATAGCCCAGCGGCAGGGCCGGATCCAGGCGCAGCACCTGCGTCAAAATGTCGCGGCGGCCGAGCGCTTCGCCGATCGCCGCCGGCTCGATGCGCATCGCCAGCCAGCGCTGCGGCGAGGGTGCCGCCACCAGCGCCGGACCCAACGCCAGCCCATGCGACGGCGCCGGCCCGAGCAGGCCGACCAGCGTGTAGCGGCCCTGCAGCGGCGCCGGCGCCGGCAGCGCGCGGTCGGCCGGCAGCGGCAACCAGCCCAACTCCACCAGCAGCGGCGCTGCGACGCCGTCGGCCAGGAACGGCTGGTACACCTTCACCCCGCTGCGCCCCTGCCGCAGTTGGTTGTCGAGCAGGATCTGCCCGGGCAGGAAGCGGCCGGCGCCATGCACCCAGCGCAAGTGTCCGGGCGGGCTCGCACGCAGCGCATCGGCCAGCGTCTGCGGGCGATCGCGCACATGCGCCGCCTGCGCCAGCAGCGCCTGTTTCTCGTGCATGCGCTGCAACTGCCAGCGGCCAAGCAGGCAGAAGGCCAGCGCCACCGCGAGCGCGACGCTCCAGCCCAGCCACAACGGCATGCGCCGGCGCGCGCCCACGCGCGAGGCAGCGGCGAGGGTCATAATGCGGACACACCATGTGCCGAGACGCCCATGAACGACTCGCTGAAGACCTTGCTGATCGTCGCGTTCCTGCTGCTCATCCTGTGGAACCTGGGCGCCGGCCTGTACTACCTGTTGGTGGACCGCGGCCAGAGCAAGCGCACGGTGAACGCATTGACCTGGCGCATCGGCCTATCGGTGTGCCTGATCCTGCTGGTGATCCTGGGCATCTACACGGGAGTGATCAAGCCCCACGGGCTCGGGCGCTGAGAAGCCGGGAATGGGGAATCGGGAAAAGAGACTCGGCAAAGCAGAAGCGCAAGCGAAACGAAAGCCGCTCTTGCGATTCCCCATTCCCGATTCCCTATTCCCCGCCCTCAAAGCACATAGACGAACAGGAACAGCGCCAGCCACACCACGTCGACGAAGTGCCAGTACCACGCCGCTGCTTCGAAGGCGAAGTGGTTGTCGCGGCTGAAGTGTCCGCGCGTGATCCGCAGCAGCATCACCAGCAGCATGATCGTGCCCAGCAGCACGTGCGCGCCGTGGAAGCCGGTGAGCATGAAGAAGGTGGAGCCGTAGATGCCCGAGCCCAGGGTCAGGTTGAGCTCCTTGTAGGCATGCATGTACTCCTCGGCCTGGAAGTACAGGAAGGTGCAGCCGAGCACCACGGTCAGCGCCTGGAACACCATCAGCCGGGTGCGCTGACCGGCCTTGAGCGCATGGTGGGCGATGGTCAGGGTCACGCCGGAGCTGAGCAGGATCAGCGTGTTGATCAGCGGCAGGCCCCAGGCCGGGATGGTCTGGAACTGGCCGCCGATGCCGCCCGGGCCGTTGGTCGGCCAGGCGGCGGAGTAGCCGTCCCACAGAAGCGCGTTGGTCATCACCCCGTCGCCCTCGCCGCCCAGCCACGGCAGGATGAAGGTGCGGGTGTAGAACAGCGCGCCGAAGAAGGCGCCGAAGAACATCACCTCGGAGAAGATGAACCACACCATGCCCATGCGGAACGACACATCGACCTGGCGGTTGTAGTGCCCGGCGATCGATTCGCGGATCACGTCGCCGAACCACATGAACAAGGTCGCCACCAGCATCGCGATGCCGGTGAAGAAGGTCCACTTGCCCCAGGACGCGTCGTTGAGCCAACTGGCCACGCCGATCATGGTCACGAACATCGCGATCGAGCCGATGAACGGCCAGCGGCTCTGGCTGGGCACGTAGTAGGCGTTGGCGGTGGCGTCGGTGCTGGGCTGGGCCATGGCAGGCATTCCGGTCGGGTCAGGGAGCCGCGCGCGCGGAACCGGCCAGTTTCGGCGATCCCAGTTCCGCGCTCAGCGCATCGTTCTTGTAGAAGGTGTAGGACAGGGTGATGGTGGAGATGTCGCGGGGCAGGTTGGGATCGACGATGAAACGCACCGGCATGTCGCGTTTCTCGCCGGCCTGCAGGGTCTGCGCGGTGAAACAGAAGCACTCGGTCTTGGTGAAGTAGCCGGAGGCGCGTGCAGGCGCCACCGATGGCACCGCGCTGCCGACGATGGCATGCGCGCCGTCGTTGTGCGCGTAGTACAGCGCCTCGTTGAGTTCGCCCGGCACCACCTGCATGGTCAGTTGCTCCGGATGGAACGACCACGGCAGCTTGGAGTTCACCCCTCCGTCGAATTGCACCGTCACCGTGCGCTTGCCCGCGAGCGGCTTGCCGGCTTGCGGGCCTTCGCCGGGGCCCCGCTCCAGGCGCACGCCGAACACCTTCTCGCAGGCGATGCGGTACAGCGGCACCAGCGAGAAGGTCAGCACGAACACCGCCAGCGCCACGCCGACCAGCTTGAACAGCCCGGCGCTGCTGTGCACCTGCGGCGCCGGCGCGTTCATCGGCCCAGCACCCCGGTGAGGATGAAGCCGACGTAGATCGCCAGCGCCACCGCGCCGACCACCAGCGCGGTGCGCGCCGCACGCTTGCGGCGCAGGACCAGGTCGTCGAGCGGCGGTTGCGCGGTCATCAGTGGCTGATGTCGTCGTGAGCCAGGTCGCCGGGCTTGAGCACCGGCGGCAGGGTGAAGGTATGCGCCGGCGCCGGCGACGGCACCGTCCACTCCAGGCCGCGCGCGCCTTCCCACGAGCGCGCTTCGGCGCGCGCGCCGTTGCGCAGCGAGGCGAGCAGGATGCCGGCCATCAGGAACGGGGTGACGAACATGCCGAACGCACCGATCGAGCTGACCAGGTTCCAGTCGGCGAACACCACGTTGTAGTCGGGGATGCGCCGCGGCATGCCGGCCAGGCCGAGGAAGTGCTGCGGGAAGAACAGCAGGTTGACGAACAGCATCGTCCACCAGAAATGGAACTTGGCCCAGGCCTCGTTGTACATGCGCCCGGTCCACTTCGGCCACCAGTAGTACACCGCGGCGATCAGCGCGAACACCGCGCCGGTGACCAGCACGTAGTGGAAGTGCGCGACCACGAAATAGGTGTCGTGGTACTGGAAGTCGGCCGGCACGATCGCCAGCATCAGCCCGGAGAAGCCGCCGATGGTGAACAGGATGACGAAGGCGATGGCCCACAGCATCGGCGACTCGAAGGTCATCGAGCCCTGCCACATGGTGCTGACCCAGTTGAACACCTTCACCCCGGTGGGGATGGAGATCAGCATGGTGGCGAACATGAAGTAGATCTCGCCGCCCAGCGGCATGCCCACGGTGAACATGTGGTGGGCCCAGACGATGAAGCTCAGGAACGCGATCGCCGCGATCGCGTAGACCATCGCCTGGTAGCCGAACAGCGGCTTGCGGCTGAAGGTCGGGATGATTTCGCTGATCACGCCGAACGCCGGCAGGATCATGATGTAGACCTCGGGGTGCCCGAAGAACCAGAAGATGTGCTGGTACATCACCGGGTCGCCGCCACCGGCGGCGTTGAAGAACGAGGTGCCGAAAAACTTGTCGGTGAGCAGCATGGTCACCGCGCCGGCCAGCACCGGCATCACCGCGATCAGCAGGAACGCGGTGATCAGCCAGGCCCAGCAGAAGATCGGCATCTTCAGCAGGTCGATGCCCGGCGCGCGCATGTTGAGCACGGTGGCGATGATGTTGATCGCGCCCATGATCGAACTGATGCCGGCGACGTGGATGGCGAACACCGAGAACGCGACGTTGTAGCCGCCCTGCAGCATCAGCGGCGGATACATGGTCCAGCCGCCGGCCGGCGCGCCGCCGGGAAGAAAGAAGGTCAGCAGCAGCAGGGTGAAGGCGACAGGCAGCAGCCAGAACGACCAGTTGTTCATGCGCGGCAGCGCCATGTCCGGCGCGCCGATCTGCAGCGGGATCATCCAGTTGGCCAGGCCGACGAAGGCCGGCATCACCCCGCCGAAGATCATCACCAGCGCGTGCACGGTGGTCATCTGGTTGAACTGCTCGGGCTTGATGTATTGCAGGCCCGGCTGCGCGAGTTCAAGGCGGATCATCACGCTCATCGCCGCACCGACGATGAACATGGTGAAGCTGAAGAGCAGGTACAGCGTGCCGATGTCCTTGTGGTTGGTGGAGAAGAACCAACGCTCGACGAAGCTCTGCTGATGCCCGTGCTCGTCGTGGTGATCGACTGCCGAATGGGCCATGGCGGCTACCTCAGGAAAGGAATGCTGGAGATCAGGCGGCTTGCACGATCAGGTGCGAGTCGGAACGAGGACGCGACAGCCGCGCCTACGGCGGCGCCGCCGGCGCCTGGGCATCGGCGGGCGCGGCAGCGGGTACGGCCGTGGCCGGCGCGGCCGCCGGAGCCGCCGTCGGCGTAGCAGCCGGCGCAGGCGCAGCGGCGGGCGCCGGCTTGCGCGATGCCAGCCACTTCTGGAAGTCCTGCTTGCTCACCGCCTCGACCACGATCGGCATGAAGCCATGATCCTTGCCGCACAGCTCGGCGCACTGGCCGCGGTACACCCCGGGGGTGTCGATGCTGGTCCAGGCCTCGTTGATGATCCCGGGGATGGCGTCCTGCTTCCAGCCCAGCGCCGGCACCCACCAGGCGTGGATGACGTCGTCGGCGGTGATGACGAAGCGCACCTTGGTGTTCACCGGCAGCACCAGCCGGTTGTCCACGTCCAACAGATAGTGCGGGTCGTGCTCGACCGTGGGCACCGCGCCGCTCTGCCGCAGGCGGTCGGAACTGCGCGCCAGGCGGCTGGTGAACGCCACGTTCTCGCCCAGGTATTCGTAGCGCCACATCCACTGGTAGCCGGTGACCTTCACCGTCATCTCGGCATCGCGGGTGTCGTACATCGCGATCAGCTTGGCCGTGGCCGGCCACGCCATCACGATCAGGATCAGCACCGGGATCACCGTCCACACGATCTCGGCCTTGGTGTTGTGGCTGAACTGCGCCGGCACCGCGCCCTTGGACTTGCGGAACTTGAAGATCGCATAGGCCATCGCGCCGAACACCAGCACGCCGATGACCACGCAGACCCACAACGCGACCATGTGCGCGTCGTAGGCGTTGCGCGCGCTCTGGGTGACGCCCCTGCCCATGTTGAGCTGCCACGGCTTGGGATCGGCCGACTGCGCCCACGCCAGCGGTGCGGCCATCGCCGCCGCCAACGCCATCCCGCCCCTGACCGCCTGTTGCACCCACCCGCCGCGTTGCTTCATTGCCTAGACCCCTTGGAGCGTCATCGGTTGCGGCCGGTCACGGCCGCGAGCAAGCCTTCCAGGGTCTGCGCCAGTTGCCGGCGTTCGTCGGGGCCGAGGAACTCGCCGACCCGGACCTGCTTGCCGCTGGATGCCAGCACCACCCTGTCGTCGCCTTCGATCCGCAACCGCACCCAATGCGGATGGGCACGGAACGCCGGCGTTCCTGCATTCGGACGGGTCACTTCCACGCAGGCCGGACCCACCCGGATATCCTCTTCGCGCTCGCCGCCGCGCCATGACCAATGCAGCGCGAGCGCCACCACGATGCTGTGCAACAGAGCGAACGCAGGCGCGAACACGTTGCCGGCGAGCCACCCCAGCCCAGCCACGGCCCACATCGCCCCGGCCAGTGCGACGAACAACAGAACGAATTGCCGGGCGTTCAACGCCCGCGGCGGTCGCAGCCGCAGCTGCGTGCCCGCCCCCTCCGGAGAAAACGGAAACATTTCGATCATGTCGAACCGCGCTTCCGAACCGCTCGCGCCCGAGCCGCGAGCACGCCTGGATGGTAGCCCCGGGCCTGCGCGGCGGCAAGCGCGCGTTCACCACAAAAAATGCTGCAGCGCAACCAGATTCGCGTTCAGCCTGGACGCTGCCGCCGGCATCGCGACGATGCCGGCGACGCCCTGCGCGTGCAGGCGCTGACATAAAATGGTGGGCTCTGTCCCTGGCCTTTCCCGCATGAACGCTCTGCCTGGCGCCGGCTCTGTTCCGGCGATGCCGTCCGCGTCTCCTTCGCCCTTGCTGTCCCCCGAACTCCCGCCCGCGCCGCAGGCCCTGCGCGCGGCGATCACCGCCGCCTGGCTCAAGGACGAGGCCGAACACGTGCGCGAACTGCTCGAGCAGGCGCGTCTGCCCGCGGCCGACCAGGCCAAGGTGCAGGCGCTGGCCGCCGACCTGGTCACCCGGGTGCGCGCCCGCGCCCAGGACCAGGGCGCGATCGAAGCTTTCATGCGCCAGTACGACCTCGGCAGCGAGGAGGGCGTGCTGCTGATGTGCGTGGCCGAAGCGCTGCTGCGCATCCCCGACCAGGACACCGCCGACAAGCTGATCCGCGACAAGCTCGGCGATGCGGACTGGAAGAAGCACATGGGCGAGAGCGACTCGATTCTCGTCAATGCCTCGACCTGGGGCCTGATGCTCACCGGCAAGCTGGTGCAGATCAACGATCTCACCCGCGCCGACGTGTCCGGCGCGTTCAAGCGCCTGATCGGCCGCGTCGGCGAGCCGGTGATCCGCCTGGCGGTGCGCCAGGCGATGAAGATCATGGGCCACCAGTTCGTGATGGGCCGAACCATCGGCGAGGCGCTGACCCGCTCGAAGAAGGGCGACAACGCCCACTACCGCTATTCGTTCGACATGCTCGGCGAAGGCGCGCTGACCATGAAGGACGCGCAGCGCTACCTCGATGCCTACCGCCAGGCGATCCACGCCATCGGCAAGCATTTCGCCGCGCAGCGCCAGCAGGGCGGCAAGGACGCGGTGTTCGCCGCGCCCAGCATCTCGATCAAGCTCTCGGCGCTGTACCCGCGCTACGAGCACGCCAAGCGCGCGCGGGTGATGGCCGAACTGGTGCCGGGCGTGCTGGAACTGGCGCAGCTGGCCAAGTCCTACGGCATCGGCTACACGGTCGATGCCGAAGAAGCCGACCGCCTGGAACTGTCGCTAGACATCATCGAGGCCACCTTCTCCGATCCCTCGCTGGACGGCTGGGAGGGCTACGGCCTGGCGGTGCAGGCGTACCAGAAGCGCACCCCGTACACGATCGATTTCCTCGCCGACCTGGCGCGCCGCGTCGGCCGCCGCATCCCGGTGCGCCTGGTCAAGGGCGCGTACTGGGACGCGGAGATCAAGCGCGCGCAGGTCGAGGGTCACCCGGGCTATCCGGTGTTCACCCGCAAGCAGAACACCGACGTGTCCTACCTGGCCTGCGCCAAGCGCCTGTTCGCGCACAGCGACGCGCTGTATCCGATGTTCGCCACCCACAACGCGCAGACCATCGCCGCGGTGCGCGCCATCGCCGGCGGCCGCGACTACGAGCACCAGAAGCTGCACGGCATGGGCGACGACCTCTATGCCGAAGTGATCCCCGCCGACCGCCTCGGCGTGCCCTGCCGCGTATACGCGCCGGTGGGCTCGCACGAGGACCTGCTGCCGTACCTGGTGCGGCGCCTGCTGGAGAACGGCGCCAACTCCAGCTTCGTCAACCGCATCACCGACGAAGACGTGGCCATCGAAGACCTGATCCGCGACCCGGTCGAGGCCGTGTCCGCATTCGCCTCCATCCCGCATCCGAAGATTCCGCTGCCGGTCGATCTGCTGCGCAGCCAGAACCACAACAGGAAGAACTCCATGGGCGCCAACCTCGCCAACGACAACGATCTGCGCGCGCTGGCCGACCAGCTCAACACCGCGCTCAAGCCCTGGCACGCCGCGCCGCTGGTGCCCGGCGCGGTGATCGCCGGCGATGCGCTGCCGGTCGCCAACCCGGCCGACCGCCGCCAGGTCGTCGGCCACTGGAAGCCGGCCGATGCCGCCACCGTGGAGAAGGCGCTCAGCAATGCCGCAGCCGCCTATCCGGCCTGGAACCGCACGCCGGCCGCCAGCCGCGCCACCATCCTCGAACACGCCGCCGACCTGCTGGAAGCGCGCATGCCCGAGTTCATGGCGCTGTGCGTCAAGGAAGCCGGCAAGACCCTGCCCGACGGCGTGGCCGAAGTGCGCGAGGCGGTGGACTTCCTGCGCTACTACGCCGGCCAGGCGCGCGCGCAGTTCGGTGCGCCCGAGCGCCTGCCCGGGCCGACCGGCGAATCCAACGAACTGCAGCTGCACGGCCGCGGCGTGTTCGTGTGCATCAGCCCGTGGAATTTCCCGCTGGCCATCTTCCTCGGCCAGGTCGCCGCGGCGCTGGCCGCCGGCAACAGCGTCATCGCCAAGCCGGCCGAGCAGACCAACCTGGTCGGCCATGCCGCGGTGAAGCTGCTGCACGAAGCCGGCGTGCCGGAGGCGGTGGTGCAGTTCCTGCCCGGCGACGGCGCCACCGTCGGCGCCGCGCTGACCCGCGACGCGCGCGTGGCCGGCGTCGCCTTCACCGGCTCCACCGAGACCGCCCGCGCGATCAACCGCGCGCTGGCCGCGCGCGATGCCGCCATCGGCGTGCTGATCGCCGAGACCGGCGGCCAGAATGCCTTCATCGCCGATTCCTCGTCGCTGCCCGAGGCGGTGGTCAAGGACGCGATCTCCAGCGCCTTCATCTCCGCCGGCCAGCGCTGCTCGGCCGCGCGCGTGCTGTTCGTGCAGGACGACATCGCCGACAAGGTGATGACCATGCTGGCCGGCGCCATGGCCGAACTGAAGGTCGGCGACCCGGGCCTGCTGTCCACCGACGTCGGCCCGGTGATCGATGCCGACGCGCTGCAGATCCTCACCGATCACGCCGCACGCATGGACCGCGAAGCGCGCGCCATCGCCGTCGCCGCCACCGACGCCACCACCGCGCACGGCAGCTTCTTCGCCCCGCGCGCCTACGAGCTGCAGTCGCTGGCGCAGTTGCAGCGCGAGATCTTCGGCCCGGTACTGCACGTGATCCGCTGGAAGGCCGACCAGCTCGATGCGGTGATCGACCAGATCAACGCCACCGGCTACGGCCTGACCCTGGGCGTGCATTCGCGCATCGACCAGACCATCGAGCGCATCGCCTCGCGCGTGGCGGTGGGCAACGTCTACGTCAACCGCAACCAGATCGGCGCGGTGGTCGGCGTGCAGCCGTTCGGCGGCCAGGGCCTGTCCGGCACCGGCCCCAAGGCCGGCGGCCCGCACTACCTGCTGCGCTTCGCCACCGAAAAGGTGGTGACGGTCAACACCACCGCCGCCGGCGGCAACGCCTCGCTGCTGACCCTGGGCGACTGACCGGCCCACCTCGGCGCAGCGTTCCACCCGGAACCTGCGCCGACCGCTCGGCCTGCCGCGGTGCGCACCGCACGCCGCCGACAGGCACAAAAAAGCCCCGCCGAAGCGGGGCTTTTTCGTGAGCCGTGAAGCGCCTGCGATCAGAACTTGTAGTTGACCGAAGCCGCCAGCACGTTGCCGCTCACGTCGTAGTCGCCGACCAGGGTGTTGCCGGTGGCGCTGGTGGTGGCGATGCTCGGATCGCTGGTGAACAGGTGGGTGTAGCCGAAGCTGTACTCGGCCTGCTCGGACGGCTTCCAGGTCAGACCCAGCGAGACCCACTTGCGGCTCGCGTCCGGCACGCGCACGTCGCGGTGCTGGTCGGTGGTCGGGGTCTGGTCGTAGGCCACGCCGCCACGCAGGGTCAGCGTGTCGCTCATGCGGTAGTCGGCACCCAGCGAGACGAAGGTGGTGTCGCGGTACGAGAAGTCCAGCACGCTGTCGGGCTGGTTGGAGGCGAAGTCGACGGTGACCTTGTCGAACTTGCTCCAGGCGGTGCGGGTGACGTCGGCCATCACCGTCCACTGCTCGTTGATGTCGTGGGTGAAGCTGGCGGTGGCGCTGGCCGGCAGCTTGACCGTGGCGCGGCCCTTGGTGTCGACGAAGGTACCCGGCGCGGCGATGGCCAGCACGGTGGCGGCATTGCCCGGCACGGTGAAGTCGGCGTCGCCGTCGGTGATCTTGTGCTCGACCTGCGAGCGGTAGCTGAAGCCGATGTGGGTGTGCTCGTCGATGCTGAACAGGCCGCCCAGGGTGAAGCCGACCTCGGTGTTGTCGCCCTTGATGCGCGAGAAACCATCGGCGCTGCCCGGTGCGAAGCCCGGCACGCGACGCGAGGCCAGGATGGTGCCGAAGTCGATGGCGTTGCTCAGGTCGATGTCCAGGCGCTCGGCGAACACCGACGCGCCGAACGACACGTACGGGTTGACGTCGTAGGAGAAGGCGAAGTTCAGGTCGATCGCCTGCAGTTCGGTCTTCACGCCGTTGTAGCGGCCGACCCAGTCGCGGTCGTATTCGGTCTTGAAGCCGAACGGCACGGTCAGCGAGGTGCCGAAGTGCATGTTGTTGTTTTCGCCGAACGGCATGTGGAAGTACACCGCCGGGACCGGCGCGATCATGCCGGCGTCGCCGCCGCGGCCGCCGGAGATCGGCGCGCCGGTGGCGTAGGTGCCGCCGTCGCCCTGGTACTTGGCCGAGAACTGGATGGCGCTGACGTCGGCCTGGAACACCTTGCCGTCGAGCTGGCGCATGCCGGCCGGGTTGGTGGCGATGATGGAGGCGTCGCCCGGGGCGCTACCGGAGCCGGCAAAGGCGCGGCCCAGGCCCTTGGCGCTGTTCTCCTTGAGCTGGAACGCGGCGCCGTGCGCCTGGCCCATGGCCAGCGCGCCGACGATGCCGACGGCCAGAGCGGTGAAACGGACGAACTGGGTTGCGTTTTGCATGACTAGTTTTTCTCCGGAAGACGAATTGTCTGTGTTCGCGCCTGCGCAAGCCCGGGCCGCAAAGGCCCAGGAATGCGCGCCGGAGTCCCCTCCCGACATACGACGCCGTATGCGAGTATACGCCTCCGCGTTAACTCAACAATAACGACATGATACGTTCAGGTTCGTGTGGAGTCGGCGTGCGTTCAGCCGGATGAAGCCGTTATCGTGGCGTCCCTGGCGGTCTTCGGCTCCCCCTTCCCTCGCATGTTCGTTTCCATCCCCTCCCGCGAGCGCACCACGTTGCGCTGGGCCACCCCGCTGCTGTTCGCGGCAATGTGGCTGGCCTTCCTGTGGTCGATCAGCCGCCCCGACGAGGCGCGCGCGACCCTGTGGCTGGACTGGGGCGCGCTCTCGGCCGGGGTCGGCAGCCCGCGCGACTGGCTGGCCACGGTGCAGGACGGCAGTGTGCTGCGCCTGTTCACCGCGCTGTTCCTGCACGCCGACTGGTCGCACCTGCTCGGCAACCTGGTGTTCCTGCTGATCTTCGGCCTGCCGGCCGAGCGCGTGCTGGGGCCGTGGCGGTTCCTGCTGCTGTTCCTGGGCGGCGGGGCGATCTCCAACCTGGCCGCGGTGTTCGCGATCGGCACACCGGACCGGGTGATCATCGGCGCCAGCGGTGCGGTCTCGGCCCTGATCGGCACCTACCTGGCGCTGTTCCCGCGGGCCAAGCTCGGCGTGGTGCTGCCGCTGGGGCTGTTCCTGGAATTCGTGCGCGCCCCGGCCTCGCTGCTGATCGGCACCTGGGCGGCGCTGCAGGTGGTGTTCGCCTACATCGGCCCGGCGTTCGGCATGGTGGCGTGGTCGGCGCACCTGGCCGGCTTCGCCTTCGGCATGGTCTACGGGCTCTACGTGCGCGCGGCGATCGCACGGCGGCTGCGCAAGCGCAAGGGGTTCTGAGCCGCGTGCAGGGATGGCCGCGCCTTATACTGCGGGCATGTTCAAGCACCTGTACAAAGTGACCTTCCTCAACCACGGCAAGGTCTACGAGCTGTACTGCCAGCACGTCGGCAGCAGCCACCTGTGGGGCTTCACCGAGATCGGCACCCTGGTGTTCGACGTGCACGACGGGCTGGTGATCGATCCCACCGAGGAACGCCTGCGCGAGGAGTTCGGCGCCACCAAGACGTTGCACCTGCCGATGCAGAGCATCGTGCGCATCGAGGAAGTGGAGAAGAAGGGTCAATCGACGATCCGCGACGCGGCCACCGGCGAAAAGGTGGTCACGCCGTTCCCGATGCCCGGCAAGCCGCGCTGAGCGCATGCGTATCCTGGTCGCCGACGACTATCAGGATGCGGTGCGTCACCTGCCCTGCTTCGCGCGCCTGCAGGCGCACAGCGTGCAGGTGCTGACCGCGTTGGCGCCCGACCGCGCGACCTTCGTTCGCCACGCCGCCGAGGCCGAGGCGCTGGTGCTGATCCGCGAGCGCACCCGCATCGACGCCGCGCTGCTGGCGCAACTGCCGACGCTGCGCCTGATCAGCCAGACCGGCCGGATCGGCGAGCACATCGACCTGGCCGCCTGCACCGCGCGCGGTGTGGCCGTGGCCGAAGGTGTCGGTTCGCCGGTGGCGCCGGCGGAACTGACCTGGGCGCTGCTGATGGCCGCCAGCCGGCGCTTGCCCGCCTACCGCGATGCGCTGCTGGCCGGACACTGGCAGGTCACAGGCGATGCGCAGCTCGGCCGCAGCCTGGACGGCCTGACGCTGGGCATCTGGAGCTACGGCAAGATCGGCCGTCGCGTCGCCGCCTATGGGCGTGCCTTCGGCATGCAGGTGCAGGTATGGGGCAGCGAAGACAGTTGTGCGCAGGCACGCGCCGACGGCTTTGCGGTCGCCGCCAGCCGCGAGGCGCTGTTCGCCGAGAGCGATGTCCTCAGCTTGCATCGCCGCCTGGTCGCGGCCACCCGCCACCAGATCGGGCTGGACGATTTGTTGCGAATGAAGCCGGATGCGCTGCTGGTCAATACCAGCCGCGCCGAACTGCTCGCCCCCGGCGCGCTGCTGGCGGCGCTGGACGCCGGCCGGCCGGGACAGGCGGCGCTGGACGTGTTCGAACAGGAGCCGGTGCTGGATCCGCGGCATCCGCTCCTGCGGCATCCGCGGGTACTGGCGACGCCGCACCTGGGCTACGTCGAACAGGCCAGCTACGACCTGTATTTCGGCACGGCCTTCGACAACGTGCTGGCCTTCGCCGCCGGCACGCCACAGCGCCTGGCCAATCCCGAGGTGCTGAGCGCCCGCGGCTGAGCGGCGGACCGCCTTCGTACAAGCGGGCGCGCGCGGCGCGCCAGACGACGGCGCGCCGCGACCGGCTCAGGAACCGGACGCCGGGGCCGGTTCGGGCGTGTTGGTTGCCGGCTTGGCCGCGTCGGGCTTGGCCGGTTCCGCTGCCGGCGGCTTCGCCGGAGCCTGCTTCGGCGCCGCGCCCGCCGGCTTGTGCGCCGGCTTGGCCTTGGCCTTGCCGGCCGGGGCCGCCGCAGCGGCCCGCGCCACGGCGCCGGGCTGCTTCAGTTCGGCCAGCGCCTGCGCGATCGGGCCATCGCCCGGCAGCACGTCGCCGGCGGTGTAGCCCTCGGCGCCCTCGTCGTCGCCATGCAGGTGGCCCGGCAGGGTCGCTTCGCTGTAGTCGGCGATCGCCGCCGGCTTGTCGGCGTCGTCCGCGCTCGCCTCCGGGTGCAGCACCACGTCGGGCACGATGCCGCTGGCCTGGATCGACTTGCCGCTCGGCGTGTAGTAGCGCGCCGTGGTCAGCTTGACCGAGTCGCCGTTGTCCAGCGGCAGCACGGTCTGCACCGAGCCCTTGCCGAAGGTGCGGCTGCCGACGATGCGCGCGCGCTTGTTGTCGCGCAGCGCGCCGGCCAGCACTTCCGAGGCGCTGGCCGAACCGGCGTCCACCAGCACCACCATCGGCGCGCCGTTGAGCAGATCGCCGGGGGTGGCGTCGAACTTGGAATCGCTGACCGAGATGCGCCCGCGGGTGCTGACGATGGTGCCCTTGTCGAGCACGTCGTCGGCCACCTGCACCGCCGCGGTCAGCAGGCCGCCCGGGTTGCTGCGCAGGTCCAGCACCAACCCGCGCAGCTTGCCGCCGGCCTGCGCCTGCAACTGCTGCAACTGCTTGTGGAAATCGGCGCCGGTGTCGGCCTGGAAGGTGCTGATGCGGATGTAGCCGTAGCCCGGCTCGAGCATGCGGCTGCGCACGCTGGCCACGCGGATGGTCTGCCGGGTCAGGGTCACGTCGAACGGCTTGTCGACCTTGTCGCGGGCGATGGTCAGCACGACCTTGCTGCCCGACTCGCCGCGCAGCGGCTCCATCGCCTTGACCGCGCTGATCGGCTTGCCGTCGATGGCGATGATGATGTCGCCCGAGCGCAGGCCGGCGCGCGCGGCAGGCGTGTCGTCGATCGGCGACACCACCTTGAGGGTGTTGTCCGGCAACTGCAGCAACTCCACGCCGATGCCGTCGTAGGCACCGCTGGTCTGCTCGTCGAAGGCCTCGGCGTCTTCCTTGCTGAAATAGGTGCTGTGCGGATCCAGGTCCAGCAGCAGACCGCGGATCGCGGACTGCATCAGCTTCTTGTCGTCGACCGGATCGACGTAGGCTTCCTTCACCGCGTTGTAGACCGCGACGTAGCGGCGGATCTCGTCCAGCGGCACCTTGGTGCTGGCCGATTCGGTGGCATCGGGATCGTCGGCGCTAGCCGCCGGGGCCGTGGGCGTCTGCGTCTCGGCGCGTTGCGCCATCGACGGCAGCGGCGCCAGGGCGAGCAACAGGGCTGCGGACAGGACTACGCGCATGAAGCACTCCGATTGGGGAAGACCCGCACCGTGCACGGCGCGGTTGTCCGGATTATGCGCGAAGCCGAGCTAAATTCGCGTTGAACGCACCGCGTTGGCGTGGCTCAGCGGCGCTGCAGCCACGACGATGGGTCCACCGGCTGACCATTGCGGCGCAGTTCGAAGTACAGCGCCGGACGGCCCTGGCCGCCGGAATTGCCGACCTTGGCCACCGCATCGCCGCGCTTGACCTTGGCGCCGGCGTCGCGCAGCAAGGTGTCGTTGTGCGCGTACAGGCTCATGTAGCCGTTGCCGTGGTCCACGATCAGGATCATGCCGTAGCCGGTCATCCAGTCGGAGAACACCACGGTGCCGTCGGCGACCGCGGTGACGGTGCTGCCGGCGGGGGCGGCGATCAGCACGCCGCTGCTGGTGCGCCCGTCGGGCAGCCGGCCGCCGTAACGCGCGATCAGGTCGCCCGACAGCGGCCAGCCCAGGCCGCCGACCTTCAATGGCGGCGCCGAAGCGACCACCTTGGGCGGCACCTTGCCGCCACCACGCCCGGCCTTCGCCGCGGCCTTGGCCTGCGCCGCCTGCTCGGCGGCTTCGCGCCTGGCCGCGGCACGGCGCTCGGCTTCGGCACGGGCCGCCGCGGCGCGCAGGTTGGCGAGCAGGGTTTCCAGCGCCTTGGCGTCCTGGCCCAGCGCCTTCTCGCGTTCGCTGCGGTCCTGGTAGCGCTGGTCCAGTTCCGAGACCACGCTGGCGCGCTGCTTGCGGTCGCGCTGCAGGGCCTGCGCCTGTTCCTGCTGGCGGCGCTGGGCCTCGCTCAGTTGCTGCTTCTGTTCGACGACCTCGCGCTGCACCTGTTCCAGCGCCTGCAGCTCGTGGGTCAAGGTGGCAATGCGCTGCGCGCGCTCGCGCTGCAGGTAGCGGTGATAGGCCAGCAGGCGGTTGGCGTCGGCCACGCGGTCCTGCGCCAGCAACAGCTTCAGCGGCGCATTGCCGCCGATGGCGTAGGCCGCGCGCAGCAGTTGCGCCAGTTCGGCGCGCTGGCGCGTCAGGCCGCTGCGCAGGCCATCACGCTTGCGTTCGAGCTCGGCCAGGGTCTGCTGGTGCCGCTGCAGCGCCTGCTGCGTCTGCGCCAGGCTGCGGCCGGTGGCGGCGACCTTTTCGTCGGCCTCGCGCAACTGGCGTGCGGCGTCGCCGCGCTTGCCCTCCAGTTGCCGGCGCTCCTCGGCCACGCTCTTCAGCTCGCCGCGCACCTTCTCCAGGCGCTTCTCGGCCTCGCGCGGATTCTGCGCCGCGGCCAACCCGGCGGTCAGCAGCCACGCCGCCGCCAGCAGGCAGCGCAACGGCCCGCGCCAGTCGCCGGGCGCACGCCGCTCGGCCGCGCGGGGCGCGGCGGAATGCGATGGGACAGGCGCGGCTGCGGGCAAGCGGGGGTCCAGTGACTTCAGGCAGGTGTGGATTGTAGCGAAGCGTGTTGTGATCGCCTCACGATTGATTGCCGCCGCATCGTCGGCGCCCGGGAGGTGAGGGATGAAACGCATGCATCTGGCGATTGTGCTGGCCCTGGCCCTGGCCGGCCCGGCGTTCGCGAGCGAGGGCATCAGCAAGGTCAACGGCAGCATCACCGCCGACGCCGGCAAGCAGTACGGGGATCTGGAAACCGTCAACGGCAGCATCAACGTCCAGTCCGGTGCCCAGGTGGGCAGCGTGGAAACGGTCAACGGCAGCGTCAAGGTCGCCGACGGCGCGCAGACCAAGGGCCTGTCCACGGTCAACGGCGGCATCACCCTCGGCGAGCGCGCGCAGGTCGCCGGTTCCATCGAAACCGTCAACGGCGGCATCTTCGTCGACCGCGGCGGCCGCGTCGACGGCGGCATCGAGAGCGTCAACGGCAGCATCGGCCTGGTCGCCACGCAACTGGACAAGGGCATCGAGACGGTCAACGGCGACATCACCGTCGGCCACGATTCGCATGTCGGCGGCGGCATCTCGATCAACAAGCCCAGCTTCAGCATGTCGTTCAAGCCGGCGCGCAAGCCGCGGGTCATCGTCGGCCCGCGTGCGGTGATCGACGGCCCGCTGCGCTTCGAGCGCGAAGTCACCCTGTACGTGCACCGCAGCGCCAAGATCGGGCCGATCACCGGTGCCACCGCGTTGCCCTTCGACGGCGACACCGCGCCGAACAACTGAGCCGCGTTGCCGTGCGCGCCCGGGCGCGCCCGGGCGCGCGCGGCTTGCCTATAGAATCCAGGGTTCCCTCGCCACCAGGAGCCCCCCATGTCCCGCAAGCTCGTGCTGTGCCTGGCCGCAGCGGCGGCGCTGACCGCGTGCAAGCGCGAAGCCCCCGCCCCGGCCGCCGACGCCGCGCCACCGGCCGCAGCGCCCGCGCCTGCTGCGGCGCCCGCGCATGCGTTTTCCACCGGAATCGCGCCGGCCGACTTCGCCGAACTGGTCAAGACGCTGTCCTCCGACGCTTTCGAAGGCCGCGGACCCGGCATGCCGGGCGAGGACAAGACCGTGGCCTACATCCGCGACCAGATGCAGCGCATCGGCCTGCAACCGGGCAATGGCGACAGCTGGTTTCAGGACGTGGCGATGACCGAGACCACCGCGGCGCCCGGCACCACGCTCACCATCGCCCACGACGGCGCAGCGCGGCAACTCGCCTTCGGTACCGACATGGTGGTGGGCACGCGCACCGGCCAGCCCGAGGTCAAGCTCGATGGCAGCGACATGGTCTTCGTCGGCTACGGCGTGGACGCGCCGGAGCAGAAGTGGAACGACTATGCCGGCCAGGACTGGAAGGGCAAGACCGTGGTGATGTTCGTCAACGACCCCGGCTTCCACAGCGGCGACGGCAGCCTGTTCGAAGGCAAGCGCATGACCTACTACGGGCGCTGGACCTACAAGTTCGAGGAAGCCGCGCGCAAGGGTGCCGCCGCCGCGTTGATCGTGCATGACACGCCCGGCGCCAGCTACGGCTGGGACGTGGTCAAGAACTCCTGGTCCGGCGCGCAGTACGACCTGCCGGCGAAGGATGATCCGGAGCCGCGCATCCCGGTGCAGGGCTGGCTTACCGCCGAGGCGGCCAAGCAACTGTTCGCCGACGCCGGCCTGGATCTGGCACAGGCCTACAAGGACGCCAGCAAGCGCGGCTTCAAGCCGGTCCCGCTGAAGGCCAAGCTCTCGGTGGACCTGAAGAGCACCATCGCCGAGAAGACCTCGCGCAACGTGGTCGGCGTGCTGCCCGGTAGCAGCCGCGCCGACGAAGCCGTGCTGTACATGGCGCACTGGGATCACCTGGGCAAGCACGAGGGCGAATCGGGCGACAACATCTACAACGGCGCGGTCGACAACGCCACCGGCGTGGCCGGCATCCTGGAAATCGCCGAGGCGTTCGCGCACCAGCAGCCCAAGCCCGAGCGCTCGGTGGTGTTCCTTGCAGTGACGCTGGAGGAGTCGGGACTGCTCGGTTCCAAGTACTACGTGGCGCATCCGACCTTCCCACTGAACAAGATCGCCGGCGTCATCAACCTGGATGCGATGCCGGTGGCCGGGCGCGCCAAGGATTTGGTGGTCAACGGGTTCGGCAGCTCGCAGCTGGAAGACCTGCTCAAGCCCATCGCCGCCGCGCAAGGCCGCGTGTTGCACTCTGAAGACGCGCCGCAGAGCGGCTTCTACTTCCGCTCCGATCACTTCAACTTCGCCAAGGCCGGCGTGCCCGCGCTGTACATCGACGGCGGCGAGGACCTGGTCGACGGCGGCATCGAGGCCGGACGCCATGCCGCGGCGGACTACGCCAAGCGCTACCACACGCCGGCCGACGAGTACGACCCGGCGACCTGGAAGCTCGATGGCGTGATGGACGACCTGCAGGCGGTGTACGGGGTCGGCAAGGAACTGGCCGCCGGCGATAGCTGGCCGAACTGGTATCCGGACAACCCGTTCAAGGCCGCACGCGACAAGATGATGGGCCGGCCGACGTCGCTGCCGGCAGCGGCGCCTGCCGCCGCCAAGTAGGCGGCTGCGTTCTGCGGTGTCATGGCAACGGCGCTTCGGCGCCGTTGTCGTTTGTGGGCGTCGGTCATGCGACGGGCGGCATGGGGCGCGCGGAACACGACGGCATGCGTTGCCATCATCGCGGTGCCAGCTTCCATCCGATCATGTTCAACGCCGCATTGCGGGTGCAATGTTCTGGGGGCCTCTTCGAGATGCCTCGAATCACGACAGAAAGCGCACCTGTAGGAGCGGCTTCAGCCGCGACGGGCGTTCCCGTCACTCTGGTCGCGGCTGAAGCCGCTCCTACAGCGGTGGATCGCGCGCCGGTCGCTTGGATGTCCGCGCCCCATTGGCGTACAACGCGCAGCCGTAGGCAGTCGGTCGGTATGCCTATCTGCCGGTCTGCCGGTCTGCCGTAGCGTCGCGACTCGAACTGGCGTTTCTCACGGTCTTCTTCGACCGCAGCAACCCGGATTCGCTGCCGTCACGGAGCATTGTCCCTAACCCGGGTAGCTCGCTCTGCGCCCATGCACTGCTCTGCGCATCGGTCGCCTCGATCATCCGGTGCATCGTGACTGCGTCCCTCAGATGCCGCGATCCGTCGCCTGGAGGCAATGAATCCGTTGCCCTTGCGGCACCCTAAGCGGCACGCTCTCCAAAAGAAAAGCCCGGGCATGCCTGCCCGGGCTTCCATGGTCGCGCGGTGACGCGTGATGTATCCGTGGTAACCGGCCGCTACCGCGGACAATTGCCTCAGGCCGCCTGCTTAGTTTGTGCCAGACTGGCCATGTCGATGACGAAGCGGTACTTCACGTCGCCCTTGAGCATGCGCTCGTAGGCCTCGTTGATCTGCGCCATCTCGATCGTCTCGATGTCGGACACGATGCCGTGCTTGGCGCAGAAATCCAGCATTTCCTGGGTCTCGCGGATGCCGCCGATCAGCGAGCCGGCCAGCTGGCGCCGCTTCATAATCAGGTTGAACACCGTCGGCGACGGATGCGGTTCGGCCGGTGCGCCGACCAGGGTCATGGTGCCATCGCGCTTGAGCAGGGTCAGGAACGCATCCAGATCGTGCGGCGCCGCCACGGTGTTGAGAATGAAATCGAAGCTGTTGGTATGCGCCGCCATCTCCTCGGCGTTCTTCGACACCACCACCTCGTTCGCGCCCAGGCGCAGCGCGTCCTCGCGCTTGCCAGCGGACGTGGTGAACAGCACCACGTGCGCGCCCATGGCGTGGGCGATCTTCACGCCCATGTGGCCGAGGCCACCCAGGCCGACGATGCCGACCTTCTTGCCAGGACCTACCTTCCAGTGGTTCAGCGGCGAATAGGTGGTGATGCCGGCGCACAGCAGTGGCGCCACCGCGGCCAGCTTGTCGGCATCGTGGCGGATGTGCAGCACGTACTTCTCGTCGACCACGATATGGTCGGAGTAGCCGCCATAAGTGTTCTCGCCACCGAACATCGGGCCGTTGTACGTCCCGACGAACCCGTTCTCGCAATACTGCTCTTCGCCATCGGCGCAGGACGCGCAATGCCGGCAGCTGTCGACCATGCAGCCGACGCCGGCCAGATCACCGACCTTGAAGGCACCGACCTGGTTGCCCACCGCGGTGACGCGGCCGACGATTTCATGGCCCGGGACCGACGGGTACTGGGTGTTGTGCCACTCGTTGCGGGCGGTGTGCAGATCGGAGTGGCAGACGCCACAGTAGAGGATCTCGATGCTGACATCGTTGGCCCCGAGCGCGCGGCGCTCGAAGGTGAAGGGGGTCAGCGGCTGATCGGATGCCTGAGCGGCGTATCCATTGGCTTGGCTCATGGGGGAAGGCCTCGTGGTGGGTGAAAGGGGGCCGAGAGCGATGCGTGAAGCAGGCAGCGAATGCCCTCGCGATCGCCGGAATCGAAAAAAAGTCTAAGCGCCATGGCATGAAAGGCACGCATCGCTCCATGGAACGGTGCGATGCGCTCGTTCAAACCCGCTGTCGAAGTGGCCAGTAGTGGGCTGACGCTCGTGTTCGGCTGAACCTGGATGTACTTCACCGATGGCATGCGAACCCGGTAACGCGCGCCGCAGGAGACACGCGGCAATCAGTGAGAAGCACGACGCTTGCAAGGTTCGACGGGAGCCTCATGCAGCCAAGCCGCAGGCGCATGTTCCCGTTGCCTTGGGTGTAGAGGCGATTCTTCCGCACAAGCACGGCAAGTAGCCAAGCCGGGCGCGTGATCGGCACGCCGTACGCGGCGGAGGGCGCGGCGCTGCCTGTACTTGCGGCGGCCGACCATCATCCGGCGGCATTCGCCTAGCCCAACAACTCAGCCGTTGGATGCCTTCTGGCGCTCGGGAATCCGTTTGGTGCGCGCGCGGTAGCGCATCTCACCGGGCGGCGCAGCGGCGCGGGAGGTGGTAGAGCGGTTTGGCCTCATCCGCCCCATCGGGGCACCTTCTTCCGGGGGAGAAGGAAGGAACCGAGCCCCTCCCGGCGGGAGAGGGGTTGGGGTGAGGGTACGGCACGCGCAGCGCCTCGCCGATCCGCCATTGCGAGGTTTCGGCCGCACTTCCAACGCCAGCTCGCGTCGCGCTGTTTTTTCACGCGCAATAAAAAATCCCCGTCCTTTCGGACG
>NZ_JAMDLL010000021.1:0-47424 GCF_040595915.1 Xanthomonas sp. PPL134 | reverse complement strand
TGCTGAGCCTGCTCCAGGGCTAAGCCCAGCCAGCCGCACCGCACGACCGGACCCCTCCGCAAGGAGGGGTCTTTTTTTTGACGCTGCCGACGCGGCACAGGATTTGCATCGCAACCGGGAGCCGCGACGACGCGCGGGCGGCGCTCAAGAAGCGGCCCCGCGCGCCGATACTCCCCTCAGCCGCTGGCGCACCGCGTGCCGGCCACCTCAAGGACCGCCAACATGTCCACCACTGGAATCGGCTCAGGCCTGGACATTCCGACCTTCGTCGCCAAACTGGTGTCGAAGGAACGCCAGCCGCAGGAAAACAGGATCAACCGTGACGGCACCGCCTCCAGTGCGCAGCTGTCGTCCTTGAGCACGATCAAGAGCGCGCTGTCCAACCTGCAGACGGCGATGAACACGGTGTCCAACAGCGCCGACAAGGGCGCCTACAAAGCGAGCATCGACGACGGCGCAGGCTATACCGCCACGGTCACCTCCAGCGCCAATGCCGGCAAATACGGGATCGAGGTGGTGAAGCTGGCGCAGGCGCAGAAGCTGACCTCGTCGGCCTATGCCAGTGGCGCGGTCGTCGGTGGCGGCACCCTGACCATCGCCTACGGCAGCACCAAGCTCAACATCAACGTCGATGCCGGCAGCAAGCTCAGCGACGTCGCCGCCTTCATCAACAAGGCCGCCAACGGTGCCGGCGTGACCGCCAGCGTGGTCACCGCCGACGACGGCGACCACCTGGTGCTCAACGCGGTCGACACCGGCACCAAGGGCGCCCTGACCATCACCACCTCCGGTGGCGACGGCGGCCTGGCCAACCTCACCTACCCGCCCGGCAACAGCGGCGGCCTGACCCAGACGATCGCCGCCGCCGACGCGGTGGTAAAGGTGGACGGCTTCCAGCGCACCTCCAGCAGCAACACCATCGCCGACCTGGTGCCCGGCGTAGCCATCAATCTCACCAAGGCCGTTGCCGGCACCACCTTCAATCTCAACATCACTGCCGACAACAGCCCGCTGAAGGCCAACCTGACCGCCCTGGTCAGTGCCTACAACTCCGCCAACAGCGTGCTCAAGTCGTCCAGCGCCTACGACGCCACCAACAAGAAGGCCTCGCCGATGACCGGCGATGCCATGGTGCGCGGCCTGCAGCAGTCGCTGCGCCGGCTGGTCAGCGACAACGTGAGCGGGCTGATGGCGCTGGGCGTCACCATCGACAAGGATGGCGTGATGAGCCTGGACAGCAGCAAGTTCGACACGGCCGTGGCCACCGATCCGTCGGCGGCCAAGACCATGCTCGGCAGCGCCGGCAGCTTCGGCGCCGGGATGAGCACGCTGCTCAAGAGCAACCTGGACACCACCAGCGGCACGCTGACCCAGCGGACCGACGTGCTCAACAAGCACATCTCCGACCTGACCGATCAGCTCAGGGATCTGGACGCGCGCATGCAGACACTGACCGACCAGTACACCGCGCGCTTCACCGCGATGGAGACGCTGGTGACGCAGATGCAGACCACGAGCGACAACTTGACCAAGCAATTCAGCTGACGCGCGTGTGGCCGCGGCTCAAGTCGAAGCGCGTCGCGGCCGATATGAAGAGTATCGACAGTCATTGTGGATCTGCGGCAACAACCGCCCGGCGTCGCCGCCAACCGGCATAGCGCCAGGCCCCGCCAGTCCACCCGAGGGAGTTTTCCATGTACGGTTCCAGCCGCCAGTACGCTGAGCAATATCGCAAGATGGGCATTTCCACCAGCGTCACGGATGCCGATCCGCACAAGCTGGTCGCCATGCTGTTCGCCGGTGCCTGCCAGCGCATCCGCCAGGCGCAGGCCTGCCTCGCGCAGGGTGACCAGGCACGCAAGGGCAAGGCGATCGGCGAGGCCTGCGCCATCGTCGGCCATCTCAACGGCTCGCTCGACCACGAGGCCGGCGGCGAGATCGCCGGCAATCTGTCGGCGCTCTACGACTACGTGATGCACCGGCTCACCGAAGCCAACCTGCACAACGACGACGCCGCGCTGACCGAAGCGCTGGAACTGCTCAGCGAGATCGACGCGGCCTGGGCCGCCATTCCGGCGCAGCAGCGCGAACTAGCCACGGCGAACGCATCGTGAGCATCCAGCTCGCCGACCTGCACAACGACCTGCACGAACTGCGCGAGATCCTGCGCGGCGACGACTATGCCCTGGCCCAGGCGATGGTCACCGACCATGCGCGACGCCTGCAGGCGTATCTGCAGCAGGACGATGCCGACCGCTCGCGCGAGGCGCTCAAGCCACTGCTCGCCCTGCAGCAGGCGGTGACCGCGCAGATGCGCATGGAGCGCGACCATGCCGCGGCCTGGCTGCGCAGCAGCCGCCAGTCCAGCCACGCCGCGCGGCTCTATTCGCAGGCCGGACTGCTGGGATGAACGCCGGCCCGGACGGCGTCGCGCAACATCCGGCCGACGCCGAGCTGTTCCACGACACGCTCAGTTGCGAACTGGCGCTGCCGGCGGATTTCCGCCTGGGCAACGGCGCCGGCCGCCTTGCCGCCGGCGAGGCGCTGCTGCGCAGCCTGGCGCAGATCGAGGATCTGCGCGGCGAGGACGGCAGCGACGAGCGCAGCGACGCCAGCGCGCAGACGCAGCGGATGGAGGCCAAGCTCGACCTGATGCTGGTCCTGCTGGGCCGGCTGGCCCGCCAGCACGAGGATGCCCTGCCGTTGCGGCCGCTGTGCTGGTCGCGCCGGGGCGTCCGGCTGGACCTGGGCGCGCGCTCGGGCGCAGCGCCCGGGGCCGCCGGTCTGCTACGCCTGCAACCCTCGGACTGGCTGCCGGACCACCTGGAACTGCCGGTACGGGTGCTGGCCGAGGCCACCACCGCCGGGGTCGTCCAACTTTGGCTACGGTTCGAGACACAGCCGCCGGGCCTGGAAGAGGCCCTGGAACGCCACTTGTTCCGGCTGCACCGCCGGCAGATCGCCGACAGCCGGCGGGCTCGCTGAGCCGGCTCCCGCCGCGCCCGGCCGCCCGCCGAGGTTGGCGGCGGCGAGCGGCTCGGCTAAGGTGCGGATCTGAATAGAAGGACCTGCACCGTGCGAGTCATCATCGTCGACGATCACACCCTGGTACGCGCCGGCCTGAGCCGGCTGCTGCAGACGTTTGCGGACGTCGACGTGGTCGCCGAGGCCAGCAACGCGCAGCAGGCGGTGGACCTGGCCACCCTGCACCGCCCCGACCTGGTCCTGATGGACCTGTCCCTGCCGGGACGCAGCGGCCTGGACGCGCTCACGGACGTACTGCACAGCTCGCCCAAGACCCGGGTGGTGATGATGTCGATGCACGACGATCCGGTGCACGTGCGCGATGCGCTGGACCGCGGCGCCACCGGCTTCGTGGTCAAGGACGCCGCTCCGCTGGAACTGGAACTGGCGCTGCGCGCGGCCAGCGCCAACCAGGTGTTCCTGAGCCCGCAGATCTCCTCCAAGATGATCGCGCCGATGCTTGGCCGCGAGCGCCCGGTGGGCATTGCCGCCCTGTCGCCGCGACAGCGCGAGATCCTGCGCCAGATCGGCCGCGGCCAGAGCAACAAGGAAATCGCCTCGGACCTGGGCATCAGCGTCAAGACCGTGGAGACCCACCGCGCACGGATGATGGAATCGCTGGGCTGCCGCCGCGCCAACGATCTGGTCCTACTGGCCGCGCGCCATCAGGGCGAGTTGAGCTGAACTGGGGACGGCATCCCGACACGCACCTTTGGCATGGGGTTTGCCTTAACCGGTCAGCAGGCGTGACATTCCCGCCGAAGCCCGCCACATCAGGCATTGCGCCGTCGACTGTCCGGCGTCCACGACCCGCATGTCGGGAAATTCCTGACAGTCTGTCGGGAATTTGACTACCCTACTCAGGAACACCCCGATTCTGTTACCGTCGGGCGACAAGCAGTATGCGTTCCACGGGCGCCAGCGTATTGGCGCCGAACCGAGGGAGTCCGCATGAAGCCGACCGTTTCCGCCCAACTGGGCCAGCAACTGCATCTGACCCCGCAACTGCTGCAGTCGATCCGGCTGCTGCAACTCGACGGCATGCAACTGGAACTGGAAATCCGCCGCACGCTGGAAACCAATCCGCTGCTCGAACTGGAAGAGCCCGAGGGCGTGATCGAGCCGGTGGTCAAGCACGAGGATGCGGCGCTGGAAACCGCGGCGTTCGACGAACTGCCCGAATCCTCGATGTGGGACATCCCGGCCGCCGGCTGGAACGACGGCGAAGACGATCGCATGCAGCGCATCGCCGCCGGCGAATCCACCGACCCGCACCTGCGCGTGCTGCAGCGGCTGGCCCTGGAACTGCCGGCGCTGGAACTGGAAGCGGCTGCGTTCTGGCTGGAACACTGCGACGATGCCGGCTACCTGGACGGCCCGCTCGACACCTTGCAGCAGTTGGCCAGCGCACGCCTGGGCCTGCCGCTGGCGCAGGCCGAAGCGGTGCGCCAGCGCCTGCTGCACGGCGACCCGGCCGGCCTGGCCGCCTGCGACCTGCGCGAATGCCTGCAGGCGCAGTTGAGCGACCTGCCCGGCCGCGTGCCGGGCCGCCACCTGGCCGCGCGCATCCTCGCCGGCGATCTCAATCTGCTCGCCAGCCACGATTACGCGCTGCTCGGGCGCCAGCTCGATGCCGAGACCGACGACGTGCGCGAGGCGGTGCGGCTGATCCTGTCGCTGCAGCCGCGGCCCGGCGACAGCCTGCAGCCGCAGGACGCCGGCCATGTGCTGCCGGACGTGGTCGCCTGGCATGCCGACGGCACCTGGCGGGTGGCGCTGAACCCGGCCACCACTCACCGCGTCACCGTCAACCCGATGCACGAGCGCGCCCTGGCCGAGGCCGGCGACGCCGCGCAGCCGCTGCGCGAGATGCTGCAGGAAGCGCGCTGGCTGACCCGCGGCCTGTCGATGCGCTACGAGACCCTGTTGCGCACCACCCGCGCCATCGTCGAGCGCCAGTCGGCGTTCCTGGTCAAGGGCGAGGAAGCGATGGCGCCACTGACCCTGAAAGAGGTGGCCGAGGCGATCGGCATGCACGAGTCGACCATCTCGCGCATCACCACCGGCAAGTACCTGCAGACCCCGCGCGGCACGTTCGAGCTGAAGCACTTCTTCGCCGTGCGCCTGGAAGGCGCCGCGGTGTCCGGGCAGGCGGTGCGGGCCATGGTCCGGCGCCTGATCGAATCCGAGCCGGCCGGGCGGCCGCTGGCCGACGAGGCCATCGCCGGACTGCTGTCGCGACAGGGCGTGAACGTGGCAAGGCGCACAGTCGCCAAGTATCGTGAACAATTGGACATCGCTCCCGCACGCGAACGCCGCCGCGGCAGCAAACCGCTGCTGGCCCGTGTGGGCTAAGGAAAAACGACGCATATGAACAAATTGTCCGTGCTTCTGGTCGACGACCACGAAGGTTTCATCAACGCCGCCATGCGCCACTTCCGCAAGCTCGACTGGATGGAAGTGATCGGCAGCGCCGCCAATGGCCTGGAAGCCATCGAGCGGTCCGAGTCGTTGCGCCCGCAGGTGGTGCTGATGGATCTGGCCATGCCCGAGATGGGCGGCCTGCAGGCCACGCGCCTGATCAAGACCCAGGACCAGGCGCCGTACATCGTGATCGCCAGCCATTTCGACGACGCCGAGCACCGCGAGCACGCCATGCGCGCCGGCGCCGACAACTTCGTCAGCAAGCTGTCCTACATCCAGGAAGTGATGCCGATCCTGGAGGGGCTTCGGACCGAAGGAGTACCGGCATGAGCGAATCGCGGATCCTGGTGATCGACGACGACGCGGTGCGCGCCGAGCGGACCGTGAGCCTGCTCGAATTCATGGACCTCAACCCGCGCTGGGTCACCGACGTCGCCGACGTCCAGCCCGGCCGGCACCGGCAGACCGAATGGATGGCGATCCTGGTCGGCGGGCTGGACGACCAGGAGCAGGCCGACGCCTTCTTCGGTTGGGTGGCGCGCAGTTCGCTGCCGCCGCCGGTGCTGCTGCTCAATGACGACGCGCAGGCGTTCGCCCAGCGCCACGGTCTGCACGAAGCCAACGTGTGGCAATTGGAAGCGCCACTGCGCCACGCGCAACTGGAAACCCTGCTGCGCCGCGCCAGCCTCAAGCGGCTGGACGCCGAGCACCAGGCCGGCGCCGCGCAGGACAACGGCCCGACCGGTACCAGCGCGGCGGTGACCCGCCTGCGTCGGCTGATCGACCAGGTCGCCGCGTTCGATACCACCGTGCTGGTGCTGGGCGAGTCCGGCACCGGCAAGGAAGTGGTGGCGCGGGCGATCCACCAGCAGTCGCCGCGCCGCGATGGCCCGTTCGTGGCGATCAACTGCGGCGCGATCCCGCCGGATCTGCTGGAAAGCGAGCTGTTCGGCCACGAGAAGGGCTCGTTCACCGGCGCGCTGAGCGCGCGCAAGGGCCGTTTCGAGATGGCCGAGGGCGGCACCCTGCTGCTCGACGAGATCGGCGACATGAGCCTGCCGATGCAGGTCAAGCTGCTGCGCGTGCTGCAGGAGCGCAGCTTCGAGCGGGTCGGCGGCAACGTCACCATCCGCTGCAACGTGCGGGTGATCGCCGCCACCCACCGCAATCTGGAAGAGCGCATCGCCGGCAACCAGTTCCGCGAGGACCTGTTCTACCGGCTCAACGTGTTCCCGATCGAGATGCCGGCGCTGCGCGAACGCAGCGACGACCTGCCGGCGCTGGTGCACACCATCGCCGCGCAGCTGGCGCGGACCGGGCGCGGCGAAGTGCGCTTCTCCGAAGAGGCCCTGCAGGCGCTGCGCAGCTACGAGTGGCCGGGCAACGTGCGCGAGCTGACCAACCTGGTCGAACGCCTGGCCGTGCTGCATCCGGGCGGCCTGGTGCGGGTGCAGGACCTGCCGGCGCGCTATCGCGGCGACTTCGCCTCGTCCATCGACGTATCGGCGCCGCCGGCGCCGATCGCCGCCGATCCGCGACGGGTGCCCAACGTGGTCGACCTGCACGCCGGCGGCAAGCCGGGCAGCGCGGACGCCGATGCGCCGACGGCGGCTGCGGCGACGCTGCCAGAGAGCGGCCTGGACCTGCGCGGGCACATGGCCAACATCGAGCTGGCGCTGATCAACGAGGCGCTGGAGCGCACCCAGGGCGTGGTCGCGCATGCAGCGCAATTGCTCGGCCTGCGGCGCACCACCCTGGTCGAGAAGCTGCGCAAGTACGGCATCGACCGCGACCAGACCGAACTGGCCAGCTGAGTCGGCGCACGGCGCCGGGTGCGGCCGCACCCGGCGCGCCCGCCTGGCAGCGGGCTCCTTTCCCTTCCCTCCCCCTGCCTTCCCCATCCACACGCGCGGGCGCGCGCAGGCGGCGTGCGTGCGCGACGGCCACGCGGCGTTTCGCCGGCAGCGGATCCCGGTCGGCCACGCCGACAGTGGACAGCGCCTTTGGCATGTGGCTTGCTTCACGTTTCCACAGCACCGGGCGGCGTGTTCCGCACCGGGGACTTCCACCCGTCGCCAGGCAGGTCCCATGTCCATCCCCGTCACCAGTCCGCTGCTGCCGCCCCTGGAGGCGTTCGTTCCGTACCTGGAGCAGATCTGGCGCAGCCGCATCCTGACCAACGGCGGCGACATGCACCGCGCGCTGGAGAACGCCCTGGCCGAGTACCTGGGGGTGAACCATCTGGCGCTGCTGACCAACGGTACCCTGGCGTTGTTGACGGCGCTGCAGGCGCTGCGCATCACCGGCGAGGTCATCACCACGCCGTATTCCTTCGTCGCCACCGCGCACTCGCTGCTGTGGCGCGGCATCAAGCCGGTGTTCGTTGACATCGATCCGCAGACGATGAACCTGGATCCGCTCAAGATCGAGGCGGCGATCACCCCGCACACCACCGCGATCATGCCGGTGCACTGCTACGGCACGCCCTGCGACACCACCGCGATCGAGCGCATCGCCGACACCTACAACCTCAAGGTCATCTACGACGCCGCCCATGCGTTCGGGGTCAAGGACGAGGGCGGCTCGATCCTGCGCCATGGCGACCTCAGCGTGCTCAGCTTCCACGCCACCAAGGTGTTCAACACCTTCGAAGGCGGCGCCATCGTCTGCCCGGACGCCAAGACCTACCAGCGCATCAGCCGGCTGAAGAACTTCGGCTTCGTCGACGAGACCACCGTTGTGGCGACCGGCATCAACGGCAAGATGAGCGAGATCAACGCCGCCTTCGGGCTGCTGCAACTGCAGCACATCGACGACGCGCTGGCGCAGCGCGGGGCGATCGACGCGCACTACCGGCGGCGCCTGGCGCAGGTGCCGGGGATCCGCTGCCTGGCGCCGCGGGAACCGGCGCTGTCCAACTACGCCTCGTTCCCGATCCTGGTCGAGGACGCCTTCCCGCTGGCCCGCGACGAACTGCACCGGCTGCTGCGCAGCCACGACATCCTGGTGCGCCGCTATTTCTACCCGCTGATCAGCGATTTCCCGATGTATCGCGGTCTGCCCTCCTCCGCGCCGGCCGGCCTGCCGGTGGCCCGGCAGATGGCCGACCGCGTGCTGTGCCTGCCGATCTTTCCCGGACTGGCGGCCGAGCAGGTGGACGCCATCGTCGACCTGATCGCCGCGGCGGGCGGCGTCATGCCCGCGCGCCCTTCCTCTTCCGCTAGCATCACCGCCCCTCCCTCCTTCGCCCAACCCGTGGAACCCGCAGCATGAGCCAAGAAACGTTTATCGAGAATTTCCTGTCCGCGACCGATTTTCAGAATCCGGTCGAGGTGAACATGGATACGGTACTGCGCGAACTGCCGGAATGGGATTCGCTGGCCGCGCTGGGCGTGATCGTGATGTTCGATACGGACTACGGCAAGACCATCACCGGCGAGCACCTGGCCGCCGTGGTCACCCTGGGAGACCTCTACAAGCTAACAGGGGCGTAACATGCCGACCTCCACGCTGCGTAACGTACGCTTCGCCGGCATGGCGACCTGCGTGCCCAAGCGCGTCGTCTCCAATCTCACCGATTGCCGGCCGCAAATCCGCTCCGAGCGCGAGCGGCTGGTGCGCAATATCGGCATCGAGACGCGGCGCATGGCCGCCGAATGGCAGTGCTTCTCCGATCTGGCCTTCGACGCGGCGCAGGTACTGCTGGAGCGCCTGCAGTGGCAGCGTGAGGAGGTCGATGCGTTGATCGTGGTCACCCAGTCGCCGGACTACCCGATCCCGGCCACGGCGATCATTTTGCAGGACCGCCTGGGCCTGTCGCACGCCACCATCGCCTTCGACGTCAACCTGGGCTGCTCGGCCTACCCGTTCGGCATCAACCTGCTCGGCTCGATGATCGCCGCCGGCGGTGTCAAGAAAGGCTTGCTGCTGGTCGGCGACCGCAGTGCCAACCTCGAGGACCCGATCTTCTCCGACTCTGGTACCGCCACCGCACTGGAATTCAGTGCCGACGCCGCGCCGATGCACTTCGACCTCAACAGCGATGGCAGCGGTTACCGCGCGATCATCCTACCGGTCGGCGGCCACCGCGAACCGGTCGGAGTGCAGCACCTGATCCCGTACCGCGCCGACGAGCACGACCGCTGGCACCGTGGTACCGACCTGCAACTGGACGGCGTAGCGGTGCTGAGCTTCTCCACCCAGCGGGTACCGCCGGCGGTGCAGAAGCTGCTGGACTACAGCGGCGTGTCCAAGGACGAGATAGATTACTTCGTTTTCCACCAGGCCAACCGGATGATCAACGAGACCATCCGCAAGAAGCTTGGCCTGCCCCCGGAAAAGGTGCCCTCCACCCTGCGCGATTTCGGCAACACCAGCGGCGCCTCGCTGCCGGTGACCATGACCGCGCGGATCAACAAGGAACTGGCAGAAGGCCGCAAGCGTGTGCTGTTGTGCGGCTTCGGTATTGGCCTGTCCTGGGGCAGCTGCCTGGTCGATATCGACGGCGCGGTGTTCCCCGACCTGATCGAGTCCTGACGATGGCGCCTGCCGCACCCACCGACGTCTTCGGGCTGCAGGGCAAGACCATCCTGGTGACCGGTGCTTCCTCGGGCATCGGCGCCGCTGTCGCGACGCTGTGCGCGCGCTTCGGCGCCACCCTGGTGCTCAACGGACGCGATCGCGTGCGGCTGCAGGCGGTCGCCGACGCGCTGCACGGCGCCGGGCATCGGACCATCGATGGCGACCTGACCGAACCAGCCACCCGCACGCGCCTGCTGGAAGCCGCGGAGCACTACCACGGGCTGGCGTCGTGCGCCGGGATCGCGACCCTGGTGCCGTTCCACATGGCCGCCGAACAGCACTTGCAACAGATGCTGGCGGTGAACTATCTGGCGCCGGTCGCACTTACCCAACAGTTGCTGGCCAAACGTCGCCTGGCCTCGGGTGCCTCGCTGGTCTACGTATCCGCCCTGACCGCACGGGCAGCACCGCAGGCCAGCGCCGGTTACGCCGGATCCAAGGCCGCCCTGGAGGCCGCGGTACGCACGCTGGCGCTGGAACAGGCCAAGCGTGGCATCCGCGCCAACTGCATCGCGCCTGGCTATGTGCATACGCCAATGCTCGACGCCCTCGGCGCCACGGCGAAAATGGAAAACAAGATCAGCCTGACGCCGCTCGGGCGCATCGATGCCGACGATATCGCCAAGGGCGCGGTCTATCTGTTGTCCGCCGCCAGCCGCTGGATCACCCGCAGCACCCTCACCATCGATGGCGGCCTCTCCCTGCCGATGCGCCTATGAACATGGAAACCCCGATGTCCCTGTTGGACGAGCCTTCCGCGCTGTTGCGCGGGTTGTATGGACTGGACGGCAAGGCCGTGCTGGTGACCGGTGCATCGAAGGGGATCGGCGAGGCGGTCGCGAAGACCTGCGCCGGCGCGGGTGCGCAACTGATCGTGGCTGGACGCGATCAGGCACGTCTGCAGGCCGTGCTGGACGCCTTGCCTGGCGACGGCCATCGCCTGTTCGCCGGCGACCTGAGCGAGGCAGCGACCGTGCAACGGCTCGCCGCCGAGTGCGGTCCGCTCGATGGCGTCGTGCACAGCGCCGGCATCCGTGGCCTGTCGCCGATGAAGCTGGTCAGCGAACCGTTTCTCAACGAAGTGATGGCGATCAACTACATCGCGCCGACGATGCTCACCCGGCATCTGCTGGCGCGGCAGTCGCTGCGCCCCGGCAGTTCGATCGTGTTCCTGTCGTCCATCGCCGCGCTCACCGGCACCGTCGGCGTGGGCCCCTATGCCGGCTCCAAGGCCGCCTTGATCGGCACCTTGCGCCCGCTGGCACTGGAATTGGTGCGGCGTAACATCCGCGCCAACGCACTGTGCCCGAGTCTGGTCGAAACGCCGCTGACCAGCGAGGACAAGGCCTGGCTCGAGGAGAACCGCGCGCGTTATCCGCTGGGCATCGGCACGCCCCAGGACGTCGCCCTGGCATGCCTGTATTTCCTGTCGCAGGCGAGCAGCAAGGTGACCGGCCAGGCCTTCAGCATGGATGGCGGCGTGGAGTACGTATGACCGTGCCGCAACATGTCCTGATCGTCGGCGCTGGCGGCTTCGGCCGCGGCGTGGCGGCGATGGCATGCGCCGACGATCCCGGCTACGGCCAGGCCTGGGACATCAAGGGCTTCCTGGACAGCCGAAACGCATTGGCACCCGGCTTGCGCTGGCCGCTGCTCGGCGACCCGGACACCTACCAGCCGCTGCCCGGCGACCTGTTCGTCTGTGCGCTCGGCGATCCGGCCGCGCGCCGCCGCTACAGCCAGCCGCTGCTGGAACGCGGCGCCGACTTCATGGTGCTGCGCCCGCGCCTGCGCGAAGCCTCGGAGACGCCGATCGGGCGCGGCAGCCTGTTCGAGGTTGGCGTATCGATCGGCGCCGACAGCCGCATCGGCGAGTTCGTCACCATCCTCGCCACCACCATCGTCGGCCACGATGTGGTGGTCGGCGACTACGTGCAGATCGGCAACTTCGTGTTCGTCGGCGGCGGCGCGCGCATCGGCAACGACGTGGTCATCCACCCCCACGCCACCGTGCTGCCCGGCATCGCGATCGGCGACGGCGCAGTGATCGGCGCCGGCAGCGTGGTGGTCAAGGACGTCCCGCCCAACGTCACCGTCGCCGGGAATCCGGCGCGGACCATCTTCAGCCGTTGACCCCGCACGCAGGAACGCCCTTCCGCATGACTCGCCACGCCCTCGACGCCGAGCACTACATCAGCCCGCAGAGCCTGCGCCTGGAACAGCAGCGGCTGTTCGGCAAGCTGTGGATCTTCGCCGGCTTCGCCTCCATGGTGCGCGAGCGCAACCAGTTCTTCGCGCGCCAGGTGGCCGGGGTACCGGTGCTGGTGCAGCGCACCGAGGCCGGCATCCGCGCCTTCCTCAACCAGTGCCCGCACCGGCAGTCGGCGATCCAGATCGAGTCGCACGGCAAGCGCCCGCTGGTGTGCCCGTACCACGCCTGGTCCTTCGGCGCCGAGGGCGAACTGCGCGGGCTGCCCAATTCCGGCCTGTACCAGTTCACCGCCGAAGAGAAGGCCGGCATCTGCCTGACCAAACTGCATGTGCAGCAGGTCGGCGAACTGTTGTTCGTGAACATGGCCGCGCAGCCGCTGCCGCTGGAGGAACAGTTCGCGCCGGCGTTCCTGGAGACGTTGCGCGCGGCGGCATCGCACGTGGACTCCCAACTGATCTACAGCTGCCACCGAGTGCGCTACAACTGGAAACTCAACATGGAGAACGTGAAGGATTACAACCATGTCCCGTTCATCCATCCCAAGACCTTCAATCCGCTGATGACCGCGGCGCCCAAGCCCTCGGCGCATGTCGAGCGGCCGGCGGACGTCCCCTCGGTAGTGGAGCAACTGCTGCAGGAGGCCGAGTGCCCTCCGCTGCATGCGCTGAGCTTTCCGGCCAAGGCCGAGATCGCGGCACAGGACCAGTGGTACCGGCCGCTATGCGAGCGCTACGGCGAGGACTCGGCGTTCTACAACTGGTTCCTGTATCCGAACGTGAACTTCTACAGCGTGCGCGGCGACTCCTTCGTGCTGCAGCAGTACGATCCGGTCTCGCCGCACGAGACCGACTACCACCTGTGGGTGGCGACTGCGCAACGCAAGAGCGAACGCACCGATTTCACTGCGCTGCTGAGCACGCTGATGCGCATCGAGCACCAGGTGATCGCCGAGGACACGGCGGTGCTGGAACGCCTCCAGGCGGGCCTGGGCGCGCATTCGCGCCCCTTCATGCATGGCGACTACGAGACCGAACTGGTGCGCCAGCACCTGTGGTACCGCGCCAATGTGCTGGAGCAACCGGCATGAACGCGCTGGTGTTGATCGGCCAGGGCCATGCGCTGGAACAGGCGCAGCGCACCGTGCAGGCATGTGGCCTGGCGCACGTGGACATCGTCCTGGACGCGCAGGACCGCTACAACTTCGACCTGGGCGCCCTGCATGCCAGCCATATGCCTGCCACGACCGACGTGTTCGTCGCCATGGACGAACGCGCGGTCAACCAGTCGCGGCACAAGCTGCTCGCCGACGTGCGCCTGGCCGGCTACGGCAGTATCGACCTGATCTGGCCGCAGACGCATGTCGACGCCGGCGTGCGCCTGCTCGGCAACGTGCATGTCGGCCCGGGCTGCAACTTGGCGGCCGGCAGCAGCATCGGCGCCGGCAGTTGGCTGGAACGGCAGGTAATCGTCGAACAGGATGTGCGCGTAGGCGCCTGCGTCACCCTGCATGCCGGCGTGCACCTCGGCCGCGGCACCCAGATTGGCCAGGGCAGCACATTGGGCGGCGGCAGCATGACCCGCAGCGGCGCCAAGATCGGCAGGCACTGCGAATGGTTGCTGCCCGGCACCGTGCCGGACGTGTTGCCGGACCGGTGTTTCTACGATGCGCTGATGCCTGGCGGCGCCCGCATCCTGCGTTGACGTAGGCGCGCGCGAACGCCCGAGTCGCGGTGCCGTTTCACTATACGTTCCGCCAGTGACGGGAGTGGCGTCGCTGTGCCGACGTCCCCCGTTCACTTTGCCAAAACAGGCGTCACGTGCGACATCGCGCCGGGCTGGGATGCATGCACGATCCCAGCGCGACAGGCTTCGCTAGGATCGCTCGCGGGTGACGATCCCCCGCGGCCTGATCGCGCTACCACGCGACATGCCCCTCGTATCCGTCTTTCCAGCATCCGCACGCCTCCTATGGCGCGCCCTTTCGAGTGGACCCATGACCGACCCTCCGGCCGCGCTTCAGCGCGAAGCGGACCTGATCGATGCTTGCATGCGCGCCGGCGGCGCGATGTTCCTCGCCCCCAGTTCCTACCTGGGGAACGTCTTCGCCGCCGCTGCGGCCGCTGCACTACGTGCCAGGGCTCCCGGCATCCAGATCGTCGCAGTGGACGACGTGCTGGATGCGCAAGGCACGCCGGTCGCCGGTTTCGATACCGTACTGCCTACGGCGGCGCTGCGGCGGGATTCGCAACTGGCGAAGCTCCCTGCAATCAATTGCGGCTACTCGATCCCGACGTGGCTGCACTTTGCGCAACTGGTGCAACAGGTCGGCGGCCGCCACGTCGATCTGCCGGAGTTGATGTACGCGCTGGACATGACCCTGATCTACCAGACCGGACCGACGACCCGCGCGCAGACACTGGCACATGCCAAACGCTTCGACGCCGTGCGCGCTCGCCTCGCCGATGCCCTGAGCGTAGGCACGCTCGATGCGGTCCTGCAGATGGCGCTGAACGGCGATCGGCAGCCCTTGCTGGAGGTGCTGTGCCCGGGCGAACAGGAATATTTCTCCATGTTCGCAGGCAATCCGCATCCGATCCGGATCGGCGCGGACGAGCACTATGTGGACATCGGCGCCTACGACGGCGATACCGTGCGCAAGTTCCGCATCGCCGCCCGCAACCGCTATGCGGCCATCCATGCATTCGAACCGGACCCGACCAACTATGCCGTCCTGCAGCAGGGATTGGCGGAGGATGGTGGCCGCACCACGCTGTACAACGCGGCGGTCGCCGACAGCGCCGGCACTTTGGCATTCGACGCACAGGGCACCATGGGCAGCCGTCTCGACGGCAACGGCGCGGCGCATGTGGACTGCCTGCGCCTGGACGATGTCGTCGAGCGCGCCACCTTGCTGAAGATGGACGTGGAAGGCGCCGAGCCGCTGGTATTGCGCGGGGCCACCGAACTGATCCGGCGCTGCCGCCCGCGCTTGGCCATCACCTGCTACCACCACGCGCTCGACCTGCTGGACATCGTCGCCGAGCTGGACCGGATCCTGCCGGGCGCCAGGCTGCGCCTGCGCAAGTACTCGCTGTACTTCTACGACACCGTGCTTTACGTGGAATGGGATTGATGGCGGAACGTTCCGCTGTGTCGCGCTTTTTGGGGCCAGCACTTACGCCGCGATAGGCATGCCAGGCCGGCACGTCCCGCCGCACGCGGCATGACACGGCATGGTGACCGGCCCGGTGGATCTGTCCCCGCTGCACGGCGATCTGCTGACCGCTCTGCTGCCGAGCCCACGACATCGCCGCGGCAGGTCCGCGACGCGCGGCATGGTTGTTGCATAAGCGATGGATCAGGCGCAGTGTGCGCCCCGCTCCTTTTCCGACACGGTCCATCGTTCATGCCCCACCCGCCCCTGGTCAGCGTGGTCATGCCGGCCTACAAGCTGCGCTACTTCGAGCAGGCGCTCGACAGCGTGCTGGCCCAGACCTATCCGGCGCTGGAACTGGTCATCTGCGACGACAACCCCACCGAGGCGATCGCCGAGGTGGTGGAACGCCGCGCCGCCACGGCCCCGTTCCCGATCCGCTACCACCGCAATCCGGAGCGATACGGCGAACTCGGCAGCACCGCGCGCGGCATCGCCCTGGCCCAGGGCGAGTACGTGAAGTTCCTGCACGACGACGATGTGCTGGCGCCGGACTGCGTGGCCGCGCTGGTCGCAGCGATGCAATCGGCGCCGGACGTGCTGCTGGCCTCCTCGCGACGGCAGCGCATCGACAGCCACGGCGCGCCGCTGGAGGACATCCCGGCCACTGCCTTCCCGTTCGCCGGCGACGTGCTGCTGGACGGGCCGGAACTGCTGTCGTTCCTGGCCGACCACACCATCAACTTCGTCGGCGAACCCAGTTGCGTGCTGTGCCGGCGCAGCGACCTGCTGGAGATCGGCGACGAGCTGATGACGCTGGCCGGCAAGGTGATCAACTGGGTCGGCGACCTGGCGCTGTACGCCAAGCTGCTGCACCGCGGCCACCTGGCCCTGCTGGCGCGACCGCTGACCCGGTTCCGCGTGTCGGAGGAGCAATACAGCCAGGTCGGCCGCGACCAGCCCGGCATCGGCGACCAGGGCCACGCCAACTTCCGCCAGGGCGTGCGCGCGATGGGCTGGTACCACGGCGATGGCGACGTCCGCCAGGTCACGGTGAGGCCGCTGGGCGGCGGCGCTGGCGCGCCGGTCGACCTGCTGCAGGCGATCCAGGACGCCTACGCGCGCGTCTGCGTGCAAAGTGCCTTGCGCGACTGGCAGGCGCGGCGGACGGTGACGCCGGCGCAACGCGCCCTGCTCGAGGCGCGCCTGGCCGCACTCGGCGGCGCACCGCGGCTGGCCGTGCTGATCGACGCGCGTGGCTCCGATCGCACCGCGCTGGCGGCGACCCTGGACAGCCTGTTGCTGGAGGGCGCGCCGTTCGCGCAGGTGCAGGCGCTGGTGCTGGGCGATGCGCCCCTCGCCGCGTGGCCGGATCCGCGGGTCCGGATCCTGCCGCCGCTGGCGCCCGAGGCCGATGCGGCGGCCCTGCATGCCGCCCTGGACGCCGCGCCGGCCAGCGACTGGTGCCTGCGCGTAGCGGCCGGCAGCCGGTTCTACGCCGGCGGCCTGCTGCGGCTGCTGCTGGAACTGGCGCAGCAGCCGCAATGCAACGCGCTGTATGCGGACGAATGGCTGGCGGTGGACGCGGACACCCTGGCGCCGCTGCTGCGGCCCGATCCGGACCTGGACCTGCTGCTGGGCAATCCGCTGGCCACCGCTGGGCACTGGGTGTTCCGCCGCGCCGCGGTGCAGGCGTTGGGCGGCTTCGATCCGGCCTACGACGGTGCCAGCGAACTCGAGCTGATCCTGCGCCTGTTCCTGCGTGACGGCGGCGACGGCATCGCGCACCTGCCCGAGCCGCTGCTGCTCGCCGCACCGGCCAGCGCCGAGGCCGGCGGACAGGCGCGTCAGCGCGCGATCGCCGCGCACCTGCAGGCCCGCGGCTATCCGCAGGCCGCGGTCGAGCCGCTGCCCGGCGGCCTGTTCCGCATCGACTACGGCCACCCCGCGCAGCCGCCGGTCTCGATCGTGCTGCTGGCGCAGGACAACCTGCCGGCGCTGCAGCGCGCGGTGGTCAGCCTGCTCGAACAGACCGCCTACCCCGCCTACGAACTGTTGCTGGTGGACAACGCCAGCCACGCACCCGAGATCACCGCGTGGATGCAGGCCGTGGCCGAACTGGGCAACGGCCGCATCCGCGTGTTCGCACTGGAACAGCGGGTCTCGCAAGCCGAGGCGCACAACCTCGCCGCCACCCAGGCGCAGGGCGAGTACCTGTTGTTCCTGGATGCCGACAGCGCCGCGGTGCAGGACGGCTGGCTGCACGCGCTGATGAACCACGCGCAGCGGCCGGAGGTCGGCATCGTCGGCGCCAAGGGTGTGTCCGCCGATGGCCGCATCACCCATGCCGGCCTGCTGCCGGGGCTGCTGGCCGGCGCCGGCCACGCCTTCGCCGGCGAGGCGATGGCCCAGCCCGGCTACATGGGCCGGCTGCAGGTCGCGCATCGCTACAGTGCGGTGTCGGCGCAGTGCCTGCTGGTGCGGCGAGCGCTGTTCGAACACCTGTCCGGCTTCGACGCGGCCGGCTTCGCCGCCGGCGGCGCCGACGTGGATCTGTGCCTGCGCGCCGCGGCGGCCGGCGCCTGGACCGTGTGGACGCCGCAGGCGCTGCTGCTGCAGCCGGCCCCGGCCACGCGCAGCGAGGCGGCCGACGAGGCCCTGCTGCAGCGCTGGCTGCCGGCGCTGGCGCACGACCCGGCCTACTCGCCCAGCCTGGGCCTGGACCAGCCCGGCGGCTTCCAGCTGACCGAGTCCGAGTTCTCCTGGCAGCCGCTGTCGTGGAAGCCGCTGCCCAGGGTCCTGGCGCATCCGGGCGACACCTTCGGCAGCGGCCAGTACCGGGTGATCCAGCCGTTCCAGGCGCTGGCCGCGGCCGCGCAGATCGACGGCCTGTACTACGCGCGCCTGCTCGACCCGGTGGAACTGCAGCGCATCGGCGCCGACGTGGTGGTACTGCAGCGCCGGGTCGGCGATGCGGAACTGGCGCGGATGGAGCGCATGCGCCGGTTCGGCAATGCCTTCATGGTCTACGAACTGGACGATTACCTGCCCAATCTGCCGCTCAAGAGCGCGCACCGCGAGCAGATGCCCAAGGACGTGCTGCGCTCGCTGCGGCGCGCCGCCACGCTGGTGGACCGGGTCACCGTCTCCACCCCGGACCTGGCCGAAGCGCTGGCCGGCCTGCACGGCGACATCCGCGTGGTGCGCAACCGCCTGGAACCGCAACTGTGGGGCGCACTGCCGGCACCGGCGGCGTCTGCCGCGACCAAGCCGCGGGTCGGCTGGGCCGGCGGGCTCAGCCACACCGGCGATCTGGAGCTGATCGCCGACGTAGTGCAGGCGCTGGCCGGCGAGGTGCACTGGGTGTTCATGGGCCTGTGCCCGGCGCGGCTGCGCCGGCATGTGCATGAGGTGCACGACGGCGTGGATTTCGCCCGCTATCCGCAGGCGCTGGCCGCGCTGAGGCTGGACCTGGCGCTGGCGCCGCTGGAAGACAACCTGTTCAACCGCTGCAAGAGCAACCTGCGCCTGCTCGAGTACGGCGCCTGCGGCTATCCGGTGGTGGCCAGCGACCTGCCGCCCTACCGCGACGGCGGACTGCCCGTCACCCTGGTCAAGAACCGCTTCCGCGACTGGGTGAACGCGATCCGCGCGCACCTGGCCGACGCCGACGCGCGGATGGCGGCCGGCACCGCCCTACGCACAGCGGTGCAGCGCGACTGGCTGCTGCAGGGCGACAACCTGGAGGAGTGGCGCGCGGCCTGGCTGCCGGACTGAGACAGCCGCCCGCGCCGACCCAGGATCGCCGCACCGCTGGCACCCGACCGTGACGCGGCGCACAGCGTCAACCCGCCGACACCTCGCCGCCCCCCACGTTGCGCCGGCCACGCTGCCGGCGCCGGGAACCCGTCACCGCCGCCCAGCCTCCCCGCCCGCACCGCGCTGGTGAGCGCCGCCACAGGTGAATGCAGTTTCGGCACACCGCTTGCATTGCATACGGGCAAGCCGTCTCCCGGCAGGGACTTCACCGTATGAGCGACTCCATCAGCTCCATTCTTTCGCAGATCCGCAGCTACCAAGGCCAGGTCGGCCAGGCGGCGCAGACGCGGGTGGGCGATGTCGGCCGCAGCAATGCGATCGAAGGCCTGACCGGCAACCAGGGCGTGCAGGGTCCGAGTTTCACCGAGACCCTGCGCAACGCGATCGGCGGCGTGAACGACGCCCAGCAGAAGTCCGGCAACCTCGCCAAGGCCTTCGAACTGGGCGACCCCAGCGCGGATCTGGCCAAGGTGATGCTGGCCGCGCAACAGTCCCAGGTGGCGTTTCGCGCTACCGTGGAAGTCCGCAACCGACTCGTCCAGGCGTACCAGGACGTGATGAACATGCCGCTGTAAGGGTAGAAGACGATGGCGCTTGCGATCAGCAAAGAGACGTTCAGCAACGAAAAGGCAGGCGCCTGGTTCGACCGCCTGCAGAGCCTGCAGATCACCCGTCGCATCGGCCTGATGGCGATGATTGCGGTGGCCGTGGCGGCCGGCCTGTTCGTGTTCTTCTGGTCGCAGAAGCCGGCCTACACCCCGCTCTACACAGGCCTGGACGAGAAAGGCACGGCCGAGGCCACCGACCTGCTGCGCACCGCGCAGATCCCGTTCAAGCTCGACCCGGCCACAGGCGCGATCACCGTGCCGGAGGACAAGCTGTACGACGCGCGGCTGAAGCTGGCCGGCTCCGGCCTGACCGACAACGGCAACATGGGCTTCGAGGTGATGGAGAAGGATCCCGGCTTCGGGGTCAGCCAGTTCGTGGAGAACGCGCGCTACCAGCACGCCCTGGAAACCGAACTGGCGCGCACCATCGCCAGCCTGCGCCCGGTGCGCGAGGCGCGGGTGCACCTGGCCATCCCCAAGCCGAGCGCGTTCACCCGCCAGCGCGAGGCCGCCAGCGCCTCGGTGGTGCTGGAACTGCGCGGCGGCACCACCCTGGAACGCAACCAGGTCGATGCGATCGTCAACATGGTCGCCTCCAGCATCCCCGACCTGTCGCCGGACCGCGTCACCGTGGTCGACCAGAGCGGGCGCATGCTGACCATCGCCGACCCCAACAGCGACGCGGCGCTCAATGCCGCCCAGTTCGACCAAGTGCGGCGCCAGGAAAGCGCCTACAACCAGCGCATCCGCGAACTGCTGGAGCCGATGACCGGCCCGGGCCGGGTCAATCCGGAAGTGAACGTGGACATGGACTTCTCGGTGGTCGAGGAAGCGCGCGAGCTGTACAACGGCGACCCGCCGAAGCTGCGCAGCGAGCAGGTCAGCGACAGCAGCACCAGCACCGGCGGCCCGCAGGGCGCGCCCGGCGCGACCAGCAACTCGCCGGGCAGCGCGCCAGGCCAGCCGGGCGCGACCGGCGCCCCGCCCGCCCCGGGCACGGCCGGCACCCAGCAGGCCGCCGCCGCGACGCCGACCGAGAGCTCCAAGAGCGCCACCCGCAACTACGAGCTGGACCGCACCCTGCAGCACACCCGGCAGCCGGCCGGCCGCATCAAGCGCGTGTCGGTGGCGGTGCTGGTGGACCACGTGATGCGTCCGGGCGCCAAGGGCAAGATGACCGAACAGGCGCTCAGCGCCGCCGAGCTGACCCGCATCGAAGGCCTGGTCAAGCAGGCGGTGGGCTTCAACGCCGAACGCGGCGACACCGTCTCGGTGATGAACGCCCCGTTCGTCCGCCAGGCCCCGGAAGCGGCCGACAAGCCCGGTTGGTGGGAAGATCCGCGGGTGATGAACGGCGCGCGCCTGCTGCTGGGTGCGGCGGTGGTGCTGGCGCTGCTGTTCGGCGTGCTGCGCCCGGCGCTGCGCCAGATCGCCGGTCCGGCGCCGGCCGCGGCCGTTGGCCACGACCGCGAAGGCGGCGAGCCGCGCGATGCCAAGCTGTCCATGCTCGACGACGACAACCCGCTGCTGCCGTCGCTGGGCGAGGACACCGCCAGCCTCAGCGGCGGCACTGGCGGCAACCCCGCCATCGCCCTGCCCGACGCGTACGAGGAACGGTTGCGCCAGGCCCGCGAAGCGGTCAAACAGGATTCCAAGCGCGTGGCGCAGGTCGTGAAGGGATGGGTCGCCAGTGAAGCCTGATGCGAACGCAATGAATGGCACCCAGCGCGCCGCCGTGCTGCTGCTGTCGCTCGGCGAAGCCGACGCGGCCGAGGTGCTCAAGCACATGGACCCCAAGGAGGTGCAGAAGATCGGCATCGCCATGGCGACGCTGAGCGGCATCTCGCGCGACCAGGTCGAGAAGGTCATGGAAGAGTTCAACGCCGAGCTGGGCAGCAAGACCTCGCTGGGCGTGGGCGCCGACGACTACATCCGCAACGTGCTGGTGCAGGCGCTGGGCGCCGACAAGGCCGGCAGCCTGATCGACCGCATCCTGCTGGGCCGCAACACCACCGGCCTGGACACCCTGAAGTGGATGGACCCGCGCTCCATCGCCGACCTGGTGCGCAACGAGCATCCGCAGATCATCGCCATCGTGATGGCGCACCTGGACAGCGACCAGGCCGCCGAGGCGCTGAAGCTGCTGCCCGAGCGCACCCGCGCCGACGTGCTGATGCGCATCGCCACCCTCGACGGCATCCCGCCGCACGCGCTCAACGAGCTCAACGAGATCATGGAGCGGCAGTTCTCCGGCAACCAGAACCTGAAGTCGTCCAACGTCGGCGGGGTCAAGGTCGCGGCCAACATCCTCAACTTCCTCGACAGCGGCTCGGACCAGGGCGTGCTGTCGGCGATCAGCAAGATCGACGCCGACCTGGGCAGCCGCATCCAGGACCTGATGTTCGTGTTCGACAACCTGGTGGAACTGGACGACCGCGCCCTGCAGACCATGCTGCGCGAAGTCAGCGGCGACCGCCTCGGCCTGGCCCTGCGCGGCGCCGACATCAAGGTGCGCGACAAGATCACCAAGAACATGTCCCAGCGCGCCGCCGAGATCCTGCTCGAAGACATGGAAGCGCGCGGTCCGGTGCGCCTGTCCGACGTGGAAGCGGCGCAGAAGGAGATCCTGGCGATCGTGCGCCGCCTGGCCGATGAAGGCGTGATCACCCTGGGCGGCAGCGGTGCGGAGGCCATGGTATGAACGGCAACGTGGTGCGCTGGCTGGCGCCGGAACTCGATGCCCCGCCCCCGCAGGCGGCGCAGTCGTACGAGGACGCCCTGCCGGACGAGCCGGTGCTGCGTCCGCCGAGCCTGGAGGAGATCCAGGCGATCGAGGCCGCGGCCCAGCACGAAGGCTTCGAGCGCGGCCATGCCGAGGGCCTGGCCCAGGGCCAGGCCGAGATCCGCCGCCTGACCGCGCAGATCGAAGGCATCCTGGACAACTTCTCGCGGCCGCTGGCGCGGCTGGAGAACGAAGTGGTCGGCGCGCTCGGCGAACTGGCCGTGCGCATCGCCGGCAGCCTGGTCGGCCGCGCCTACCAGGCCGACCCGGTGCTGCTGTCGGAACTGGTCGCCGAGGCGCTGGACGCGGTCGGCGGCGCGCGCCGCGACGTCGAGGTGCGCCTGCACCCGGACGACATCGCCGCGCTGACCCCGCTGCTGACGATGATGGACCAAGGCATCCGGCTGGTGCCGGACCTGAGCCTGAGCCGCGGCGACCTGCGCGTGCACGCCGAATCCGTGCGCATCGACGGCACCCTGGAGGCGCGCCTGCGCGCGGCCCTGGAAACGGTGATGCGCAAGTCCGGAGCAGGCCTGTGAGCGCCCTGTCCGGCACCCATCCCGGCGACTGGCTGGATGCGCGCAACCTGCGCCTGGCCGGCCGCCTGGGCCGGCTCGATCTGGACGCGGCCGCCGGCCGCGGGCTGATCCGCGAAGGCATCCTGCGCCGCGCGGTCGGCCTGACCCTGGAAGCGGTCGGCTGCGAGGCGCCGATGGGCGCCACCTGCAAGGTCGAGGTCGACGGCGGCTGGGTCGATGCCGAAGTGGTCGGCTTCTCCGGCGACCGCACCTCGCTGATGCCCAGCGCCGAAACCCACGGCCTGCTGCCCAACGCGCGGGTGGTGCCGCTGCACCGCCGCGGCGGCGTGGAAGTGGGCGAAGGCCTGCTCGGCCGGGTCATCGATTCGGACGGCGTGCCGCTGGACGGCAAGGGCCCGATCCGCGCCGAAGGCTCGGTGGGCATGGCCGGCGTGTCGATCAACCCGCTGGCGCGCGAACCGATCACCACCCCGCTGGACGTGGGCGTGCGCGCGATCAACGCGCTGCTGCCGATCGGCCGCGGCCAGCGCGTGGGCCTGTTCGCCGGCTCCGGCGTCGGCAAGTCCACCCTGCTGGGCATGATGACCCGCTACACCGCCGCCGACGTGATCGTGGTCGGGCTGATCGGCGAACGCGGCCGCGAAGTGCGCGACTTCGTCGAGACCACCCTGGGCGAGGAAGGCCTGCGCCGCGCCGTGGTGGTCGCCGCCCCGGCCGACCGCCCGCCGCTGGCGCGCCTGCACGGCGCCTACCGCGCCACCGCCATCGCCGAGTGGTTCCGCGACCAGGGCCTGAACGTGCTGCTGCTGATGGACTCGCTGACCCGCTTCGCCCAGGCCCAGCGCGAGATCGGCCTGTCGGTGGGCGAGCCGCCGACCACCCGCGGCTATCCGCCGTCGGTGTTCGCCAAGCTGCCGGCGCTGGTCGAACGCGCCGGCAACGGCGCCAAGGGCCGCGGCTCGATCACCGCCTTCTACACCGTGCTCACCGAAGGCGACGACCCGCAGGACCCGATCGCCGACGCCGCCCGCGCCATCCTCGACGGCCACATCCTGCTGTCGCGGCGCGTCGCCGACAGCGGGCTGTACCCGGCCATCGACGTCGAGTCCTCGGTCAGCCGCGTGGTCCAGGACATCGCCGACGAGCCGTGGCGCCTGCGCATCCGTTCGCTGAAGCGGCTGGTGGCGGCGTACTCGGCCAACCGCGACCTGATCACCATCGGCGCCTACCAGCGCGGCAACGATCCGGCCGTGGACGAAGCGCTGGAGCGCTGGCCGGAGATCATGGAATTCCTCGGACAGGACGTCGCCAAAGCCGCAGATCTGCCCCACAGCCAGGCCGCCCTGAAGCGGCTGGTCGACCGCGAGAACTAAGCCATGATGCAATCGCAACGTCTCGATCCCCTGCTCCGCCGCGCCCAGCAGCACGAAGACGAGGTCGCCCGCGATCTCGCCGAGCGCCAACGCGCCCTGGCCACCCACGAGTCGCGGCTGGAGGAACTGCGCCGCTACGCCGAGGAGTACGCCAACAGCCAGATGGCCGCGACCAGCCTGGCGCAGCTGGCCAACCGCCGCGCCTTCCTGGACCGGCTGGAGAGCGCGGTGCAGCAGCAGTGCCAGACCGTGGACCGCAACCGCGAGAAGGTGGAGATGGAGCGCAGCCGGCTGCTGCTGGCCAGCCGCGACAAGCAGGTGCTGGAACAGCTCGCGGCCAGCTACCGCGCGCAGGAACGCAAGGTCGACGACCGCCGCAGCCAGCGCGAGATGGACGACCTCGGCGCGCGCCGCGCGCGCCTGGCCGCCACCGCCGACGAACACGAGAACGGAGACGGACGATGAACAACGCGCTTTCCGCGCTGGGCGGCAGCGGCCGCGCCAGCCAGATCGGCGGCGGTCACGACACCCAGGGCCTTGACCGCAGCGGCGGCAAGGACAAGGACTTCGCCAAGCTGCTCGGCGGCGGCGGCTCGGCGCGCACCACCGCGCCCAAGCCGGCCGCCCGCGAGACGGCCAAGCCGGTGCAGCCCGCCGACAAGGACCAGGCGGACAAGCGCCCGGCTGCCGCCGACGACGCCGCCAGCGATCCCGCGCGCACCGCGCAGGCCGGCGACAAGGTCGCCCAGGACACCGAAAAGAGCAGCACCGAGACCAAGGCCTCGGGCAAGGACAAGGGCAAGACCGAGGACAAGCGCGACGACGCCAAGCCGGACGAGAGCGCCTGGCCGCCGGCCGGGCTGGCCGGGATCGGCCTGGGCCTGCTGCCGGCGATCGGCGCGGCGGTGCTGCCGGCGGCCACGGCGACCTCGCTGGGCGCGGCGGCCGGGCTGGCCGTCGGCGTTGCCGGTGCCGTGGCCAGCGGCGCGGCCGCCCTGCTCGGCGGCGGTGATGCCCTGCCGCAGACCGCGGCCGGCGCCACCGATCCGAATGCGGCCACGGCCGGCACCGCCGGGACCGCCCCGGCGTCCGCCGCCGGCGGCTTCGGCGCGATGCTGCTGGCGCAGGCCGGCGCGGGCGACAAGGCCGGCGGCGCCGAGACCGCGGCTCCGCTGGCGGCACTGGCCGCCATTGCCGCGGCGGCCGGCGGCAAGAGCGGCGACGGCGGCGACGCCGCGCCCGCCGCCGATCCCAGCGCGATCGCGCCGACCGCGGCGGCGACCCCGCTGCACGCCGCAACGCGGCTGGCCGATCCGCAGCCGTTCAGCGGCTCGCCGACGCCGACCCCGAACCTGCACGGCAACCAGTTCGACGAGGAACTGGGCGCGCGCATCAGTTGGCTGGCCGACCAGAAGATCGGCCACGCCCACATCAAGCTCAATCCGGCCGAGCTCGGCCCGGTCGAGGTGCGCCTGCACATGACCGGCGACCAGGTCAACGCCAGCTTCAGCAGCAACCAGGCCGACGTGCGCCAGGCCCTGGAGAACAGCTTGCCGCGCCTGCGCGACATGCTCGGCCAGCACGGCTTCCAGCTCGGCCAGGCCGACGTCGGCCAGCAGCAGCCGCAGCAACAGCAGGCCAATGCGCAGGGCACGCCGCAGGGCGGCAGCCGCAGCGGCGGCGAGCTCGCCGACGACCTCTCCGGCAGCGTCGGGATTCCGGCGATGGTGCTGCGCCAGCGCGGCCTGCTCGACGCCTACGCCTGATCCTGGCGGCACTGCCGCCTTCCCGGGCGGCGTGATGTCCGCTCCGGGACCCGCTTCCAGCCCCGACGCGCTGCTTGCAAAACGCGTCGGGGCTGCAGCCCTCACTGCCCCGATCCCTTCTCCCGCAACGGTCTCGGCCATCGCCCGCAGCGCACGCGGCGACACCGTCAAACACCCGGCGCGCCAGGCGCCCGGTTTCGGCACGGCGATTGCATCCTCAGGGGCAGACCCCCTTCAGGAGCCTGTACTGTGTCAGCCGCCGACAAATCCAAGAAAGACGCCAAGGACGCCCCGGAAGGCGGCAAGTCGAAGAAGATGCTGATCATCGTCGTCGCGGCCGTGCTGGTCCTGGGCGGCGGCGGCGCCGGCGCGTTCTTCTTCCTGAAGAAGCCCGAAGGCGGCGGCCACGCCAAGGCCGAGGAGAAGACCGCCGAGATCCCCAAGCCGGCGCAGTACTTCGCGATGGACCCGGCGTTCGTGGTCAACCTCAATGGCGGCGCCGAAGACGGCCCGCACTACCTGCAGCTGGAAGTGCAGCTGATGACCCGCGACCCGGAAGAGCTGAAGCTGATCACCGAGAACGCCCCGGCGATCCGCGCGCACCTGCTGATGCTGTTCTCGCAGGTGCAGGCGGCCGACATCGCCAACATCGACGGGCGCAAGAAGCTGCAGGCCGCGGCGCTGGCCGACGCGCAGAAGCTGATGACCGCCGAGACCGGCAAGAAGTGCGTGGAAGAACTGCTGTTCACCAGCTTCGTTACCCAGTAAGGCGCTGCCGCGATGACCGACCTGCTCTCCCAAGACGAGATCGATGCGCTATTGCATGGCGTCGACGCCGGCGTGGTGGACACCGAGCCGGCGCCCGCCGAGCCGGGTGAAGCGCGCAACTACGACTTCTCCAGCCAGGACCGGATCATCCGCGGGCGCATGCCGACCCTGGAGATGGTCAACGAGCGCTTCGCGCGCCTGTGGCGGATCGGCCTGTTCAACCTGATCCGGCGCTCGGCCGACCTGTCGGTGCGCGGCATCGACCTGATCAAGTTCAACGACTACATGCACTCGCTGTACGTGCCGAGCAACCTGAACCTGATCAAGTTCAAGCCGCTGCGCGGCACCGGCCTGATCGTGTTCGAGCCGACCCTGGTGTTCACCGTGGTCGACAACTTCTTCGGCGGCGACGGCCGCTACCCCACCCGCATCGAGGGCCGCGAGTTCACCCCGACCGAGATGCGGGTCATCCAGCTGATGCTCAAGCAGACCTTCGCCGACCTGGCCGAAGCCTGGGCGCCGGTGATGGAGGTGGAGTTCGAGTACCTCAACTCCGAGGTCAACCCGCACTTCGCCAACATCGTCACCCCGCGTGAGTACGTGGTGGTCAGCCGCTTCCACGTGGAGCTGGAAGGCGGCGGCGGCGAGATCCACGTGACCCTGCCGTATTCGATGCTGGAGCCGATCCGCGAACTGCTCGACGCCGGCATCCAGAGCGACCGTGTGGACCGCGACGAGAGCTGGAACATCATGCTGCGCGAGCAGCTGTTCGGCTCGGAGGTCACCATTTCCAGCGTGCTGGCGCAAAAGCAGATGAGCCTGCGCGAGTTGACCCGGCTGAAGATCGGCGACGTGCTGCCGATCGACCTGCCCAAGCAGGTGCCGCTGTGCGTGGAGAACATCCCGGTGTTCACCGGCGAGTTCGGCATTTCGCACGGCCAGAACGCGGTGAAGATCACCGCCACCCATCCCCCCGGCGCGCTGCGCCGCCGCCCCGCTCTCCAGGAAGACCTGCCATGACCCAGACCGATCCCACCCAGCCGGCGCCGGCCCAGTTCGACAGCCTGCAGCCGGACGCCATGGCCGAGTCCAACGACCTGAACCTGGACGTGATCCTGGACGTGCCGGTGACGCTGTCGCTGGAAGTGGGCCGCAGCCGCATCCCGATCCGCAACCTGCTGCAGCTCAACCAGGGCTCGGTGGTGGAACTGGAGCGCGGCGCCGGCGAGCCGCTGGACGTGTACGTCAACGGCACCCTGATCGCGCATGGCGAGGTGGTGACCATCAACGACCGCTTCGGCGTGCGCCTGACCGACGTGGTCAGCCCCAGCGAACGCATCCGGAGACTGCGGTGAACCTGCTGCTGGCCGTCGCCGCGCAGACCGCAACGCAGACCGCCAAGCACGGCGCGAGCGTCGGCAACGCGGCGCCGTCGGCGCCCAGCCTGCTCGGCGCGGTGTTCGCGCTGCTGCTGGTGCTGGGGCTGATCCTGGCCATGGCCTGGGTGCTCAAGCGCCTGCCCGGCAGCGGCTTCCGCCCGGCCCAGGGCCTGCGCGTGGTCGCCAGCCTGGCGGTCGGCGCCAAGGAGCGGGTGGTGGTGGTCGAGGTCAACGGCGAACAACTGCTGCTGGGCGTGTCGCCCGGCGGGGTACGCACCTTGCATCAGTTGCCCGAGCCGCTGCCGCAGGCACCCGCGCCGACCCTGCCCTCGATCAAGCAGTTCAAGCAGCTTCCCGATTTCGCCCAGCTTCTGGCGCAGAAGCTGCGCAAGGACAAATGACCATGCCGTTTTTCTGGAACCGCAACGCCCGCCGCCTGCGCCTGCTGCTGATCCTGCTGACGCTGAGCCTGCTGCCCGCGTTCGCCTGGGCGCAGGCCAACACGGCGCCGGCCGCCACCCCGACCGCGCAGAACCCGCAGAACGCCGCGCCCACCCTGCCCTCGCTGCCCGAGGTCAACGTCGGCAAGATCGGCGCGCAGCCGGTGAGCCTGCCGCTGCAGACCCTGCTGCTGATGACGGCCATCACCCTGCTGCCGTCGATGCTGCTGGTGCTGACCGCCTTCACCCGCATCACCATCGTGCTGGGCCTGCTGCGGCAGGCGCTGGGGACCGGCCAGACCCCGTCCAACCAGGTGCTGATGGGCCTGGCGCTGTTCCTGACCGCGCTGGTGATGATGCCGGTGTGGGAAAAGGCCTGGGGCCAGGGCATGAGCCCGTATCTCAACGGCCAGATCGATTTCCAGACGGCGTGGACGCTGACCACGCAGCCGCTGCGCGCCTTCATGCTGGCGCAGGTGCGCGAGACCGACCTGATGACCTTCGCCGGCATGGCCGGCAACGGCACCTACAGCAGCCCGGACGCGGTGCCGTTCCAGGTGCTGGTGGCCTCGTTCGTCACCAGCGAGCTGAAGACGGCGTTCGAGATCGGCTTTTTGATCTTCATTCCTTTCGTGATCATCGATCTGGTGGTGGCCAGCGTGCTGATGTCGATGGGCATGATGATGATGTCGCCGATGCTGATCTCGGCGCCGTTCAAGATCCTGCTGTTCGTGCTGGTCGATGGCTGGGTGCTGACGGTCGGCACGTTGGCCGCCAGTTTCAACGGGGTCTGAGGCGATGAGTCCGGAACTGGCGTTGACGGAGTTGCGCGGTGGGCTGATCACGGTGTTGTGGGTGGCCGGGCCGTTGTTGCTGGCGATGTTGGCGGTGGGTGTGGTGATCGGTGTGTTCCAGGCGGCCACGCAGCTCAATGAGCCGACGATTGCGTTCATCGCGAAGGTGGTGGCGTTGACGGCGATGTTGTTCGCGACGGGGAGTATGTTGCTGGCGCATCTGGTGGAGTACACGACGATGCTGTTTCAGCGTATTCCGCATTTGATTGGGTAGCGGGGATGGCTGCATTTGCCGCTACGCTTGCCAGCGTGTTGATGTCCTCGGTTGTTGGGCAGGAACAGCAACGGCTTTCGCTTCGCGGCGAGCCGTTTGAAAGGCAAGAGCTTTCGCCTGGCGGCGAGTCACTTTTCTTTGCTTGTGCAAAGAAAAGTAACCAAAAGAAAGCACACCCCGCCGCAGCGCCCGCTACGCGGGTCCGCTCCGCTAGCGGGATTTTCGGACGGGGCATCCTGCCCCGACCGAAAACGGCGCACATCCTTGTGCGCCGCCCCCCTGCGGGGGGTTTGACCCGCCAGCTCCGCCGCTGCGGAGGGGACCCAGTGGATCAAGAGCGAAACAACAACAACAGCAAAAACGACGGCAACAGCAAAAGCGACGGCTACGGCTGCGGCTATAGCCGCTTTGGCTTTGGCTTCATTGCCGGTCGTGCTGTGTCCGTTGTTGTTCGTGGGCTCGCCGGTCTGTCTTTGGCTGCAGGCCGCTCGCGTTGCGCGATTGGCGCTGGCCGTTCCTTCGTGATGTCTGCCGGGGTCTCGGGCTGATGGATGCCGCCACGCAAATGGTGGTCGATGGGTCGCGGGCGTTCGCGATGATCGGGGCGGTGCTGTGGACGATGCTGCGGATCGGGGCGATGTTCACGGTGATGCCGCTGGTCGGGACCAAGGCGGTGCCGGGACGGGTGCGGGTGATCCTGTCGGGGACGCTGGCCATCGCGCTGGCGCCGATCCTGCCGCCGGTGCCGGACTGGGATGGGTTCAATGCGGCGGTGGTGCTGAGCGTGGCCCGGGAGCTGGCGGTGGGGGCCAGCATGGGCTTCATGCTGCGGTTGATCTTCGAGGCCGGGGCGATGGCCGGGGAACTGGTCTCGCAGAGTACCGGCCTGGGCTTCGCGCAGATGGCCGATCCGCTGCGCGGGGTCAATTCCGGGGTGCTCGGCCAGTGGTTCTACCTGGCCTTCGGGCTGATGTTCTTCACCGCCAACGGGCATCTGGCGGTGGTCTCGCTGCTGGTGGACAGCTACAAGGCGCTGCCGATCGGCACCGCGCTGCCGGATGCGCAGGCGATGGCCTCAGTGGCGCCGAACTTCTTCATGAGCATGATGCGCGGTGCGGTGACGCTGGCACTGCCGGTGATGGTGGCGATGATGGCGGTGAACCTGGCCTTCGGCGCGCTGGCCAAGGCGGCGCCGTCGCTGAACCCGATCCAGCTCGGCCTGCCGGTGGCGGTGGTGCTGGGCCTGGCGCTGCTGGCGCTGCTGGTCGGCGAGATGGGGCCGCCGGTGCAGCGCCTGTTCGACAGCGCCTTCGACGCGGCGCGCGCGCTCACCGCCTAGGCCGTGTCAGCCATCCCCAGGCATGCCGCACCGGGGAATGGCTGACACGCCCTGGTACTCAAGCTGCGCCGCGACCCGGCCGATACCGGCAGAAGGCGAGCAGTGTGACGCCAGGATGAGCGGCGGCAAGGCCGGCTGTCCTTACACTGCCGATCGCCGCTCCGCCCCTCCTCCGCCGCCCGCGCACGCCATGCTCCACCACCCGCCAGCGCTCGCTCGTGCCAGCCATCGCCGTGTCCCACGGCGGCACAGCGGCGGCTGAGCGTCATATGGGGACGTTCCTGGGCCGATGGCTGCGCTGGCCGCTGTGGCTGCTGGCGGCGCTGACCTGCAGCGGGGCCACGCAGGCGCAGGTGATCCCGTTGCGGCACTACGCGCAGGACCAGGGCCTGCTCGGCCTGGCCGGTACCTGCCTGTTGCAGCGTCGCGACGGCAGCCTGCTGGTCTGCAGCGAAAGCGGCCTGTACGCGTTCAACGGCGACCAGTTCCAGCAGCTACCGCTGGAGGGCCGCGGCGGCCACTACATTTCCGATGCCACCGAGGATGCCGCGCAACGCCTGTGGCTGGCGACCTTCGATGCGATCTACGTCGGCGACGGCACCCCGTCGCGCTGGATCCCGCTGGAGCACAACAGCCCGCCCTCGCACCGCCAGCTGAACCGCCCGCGCCTGGCCACGCCCGCCTGGGGCACGGTGGTGCTCGACGACCACCGGATGCTGCGCGCGGTGCGCAAGGCCGATGGCGCGGGATGGGAATTGCGGCCCCTGTTCGATACGGCGACGCTGGCGCGGCAACCGGAACTGGCCGATATCCACGATCTGTTCGTGGCCGACGACACGCTGTGGCTGGGATGCGCCAAGGCCTTGTGCCGGGTCGAGGCCGATGGCCGCGCGACCCGCTACGACCAGGCCCAGGGCCTGCCGCCCGAGTTCTGGCGCAATGCGGTGCGCGACCGCGACGGCACCCTGTGGGTCGTCGGCAGCAGCAAGGTGATGCGGCTACCGGCCGGCGCGGCGCGCTTCCACGACCAGACGCCACCCGGCATGGATGGTCCGACCGTGGTGACGTGGCGCACGCCGATCCTGCTCGACCCGCAGGGCCGCGTGCTGATGCGCACCAACCAGGGCCTGGCGCGCTGGGAGCAGGACCACTGGCGCAGCTTCGACCGCCGCCACGGCCTGCCCGAGGGCAACATCGTGGCCATGCGCTTCGACCAGGCCGGCGACCTGTGGCTGAGCATGGACGGCGAAGGCGTGCTGCGCTGGAACGGCTATGGCTGGATCGAGAACTGGGACGTATCGCAGGGCATCAGCCGGGCGCCGACCTGGAGCATCCAGCGCACCGGACAAGGCGAGCTGCTGGCCGGCAACGAGGGCGGCGTCGACCACCTGCGCGCGGACGGCCGCTTCCAGCACTGGCCCAGCGACGACGGCACGCAGATGATCGGGCTGCGACGCGGCGCGGATGGGACGCTGTGGAGCATCGGGTCGGTCGGCGTGCTGCGCCATTACGACGCCCAGGGCCGGCTGCTGCGTGCCTACCCGCCGCTGGACGCCATCGCCAAACAGCTGTTCGTGGACGCACGCGGTCGGGTGTGGATCCTCACCAATCGCGGCATCTACCTGCTGGCGCACGCCGACGCCGATGCGCGGCCGCAAAAGGTGCAGGCGCTGCCGGGCGGCGAGTACTCGGACATCCAGCAGCGCCGCGACGGCAGCGTGCTGGTGGTGGGGCTGGCCGGCGTCTTCCGCCTGCGCGGCGAGACCTGGACCCCGCTGCGGCTGGCGCTGGAGGGGGCGCCGGCGCCGGCGGTACTCAGCAAGCTGCTGGTGCTGGACGACGGCCAGGCCTGGGCCAGTCTGTACGGTCCGGGTGCCTGGCAGGGCCGGCTCGACGGCGACATCCTGCACCTGCAGCCGGGCGATGCGCAATTGCGCGACCTGCAGATCTACAGCCTGCGCCGTACCCGCAACGGCTGGATCTGGATCAGCCACAACCAGGGCGTGGACGTGTACGACGGACGCGCCTGGGCGCGGCTGACCCAGGCACAGGGCCTGCTCTGGAACGACATGTCCGAATCGGCCTTCCTGGAGGACCACGACGGCTCGGTGTGGCTCGGCAGCAGCCGCGGCGTCACCCACCTGCAGGATCCGTCCCGGCTGTTCCCGGCGCGGGCGCCGCGGCTGGCGCTGCAGAATTTCAGCCGCGGCGGCGTCGCCATCGGCGCGGGCGCGCGCCTGCCCTGGAGCGACGATCCGTTGCACATCGCGGTCGGTTCGCCGGATCTTTACGACGAACGCAGCCGCATCAGCTTCCGCTACCGCTTCAAGGGCGCCCACACCCGTTGGCTGCACACGCCCAACTTCGAGTTCGAGCAACCGCCCTTGGCGCCGGGCCACTACGTGCTGGAGATCCAGTTGCTCGACGCCTACCGGCGCAGCGCCTCGGCGCCGCTGCGGGTGGCGTTCTCGGTGGCGCCGGTGTGGTGGCGCAGCCAGCCGATGCTGGCGCTGTACCTGCTGCTCGGCGGCGGCCTGGTGACGGCGCTGCTGCACTGGCGCGAACGCCGCCTGCACCAGCGCCAGCGCGAGCTGGCCGACCTGGTGGCACGGCGTACCGAGGAACTGGAGCACGACAAGCGCGAACTGGAGATCGCCCGTGCCGCGTTGGCGGTGAAGGCCTCGCACGACGCCCTCACCGGCCTGCTCAACCGCGCCGGCATCCTCGACGCGCTGGCCGCGCAGATGCGCCGCAGCGAGGCCGAACACACGTCGCTGGCGGTGGCGATGATCGACCTGGACCATTTCAAGCGGATCAACGACGAGCATGGCCACCTGGTCGGCGATGCGGTGCTGATCGAGGTGGCGCGGCGCCTGGGCGCCAACCTGCGCGACGCCGACCTGGTCGGCCGCTACGGCGGCGAGGAACTGCTGGCGGTACTCCCCGGCTTGCCGCCTAGTTGCGGCGAACGGCTGCAGGCCCTGCGCGCCACCATCGCCGGGCAGCCGCTGCGCATCGGCGAGCGCCAGCTGGCCATCACCGCCTCGATCGGCGTGGCCTGGTACCGCCCGGGCGAATCCCTGCAGCAGTTGCTGGCGCGCGCCGATGCGGCGCTGTACCAGGCCAAGCGCCTGGGCCGCGACCGGGTGGAACTGCAGCCGGCCTAGCCGGGGCCTGAAGGCGCGCCGCGGCGGCGGCAGGCGCCCGACCAAGGACCGGCACGGTCCTTGCAGTGCGCAGGGTCGATCCTGGCCGAGCGCATCCCCCGATGTCCGAGAGCGAAGAAGGCGCAGAGCGCACAGAACAGCCAACAGACAAACGTCTGCGCGAAGCCCGCGAACAGGGCAACATCCCGCATTCGCGCGAACTGGCGACGGCCGCGGTGTTCAGCGCCGGCGTCTTCGCCCTGATGGGGCTGTCCACCTCCATGACCGCCGGCGCAGTGGCCTGGCTGAAACAGGCGCTGCGCCCGGACCTGTCGCTGCGCCAGCATCCGGAGGCCATGTTCGGCCATTTCGGCGAGCTGCTGCTGAGCCTGCTCTGGGTGGTGCTGCCGCTGGTCGGCATCTGCTTTGCCGCCAGCTTCGCCGCGCCGGTGCTGATGGGCACCCTGCGCTTCTCCGGCCAGGCGCTGATCCCCAAGTTCGACCGGCTCAACCCGATGGCCGGGCTGAGCCGCATGTACGGCGCCGAGACCATCGCCGAACTGCTGAAATCGATCCTGCGCATGGGCTTCGTCGGCGGCGCCGCGCTGCTGTGCCTGTGGGGCAGCGTCGACTTCCTGCGCGGGCTGCTGCTGCAGCCGCTGGAGCAGGCCATCGGTCACGGCCTGGGGTTCACCCTGCGGCTGCTGCTGTACACCGCCGGCGCGCTGGCGCTGCTGGCCGCGATCGACGCGCCCTATCAGAAATGGAATTACATCCGCAAATTGAAGATGACCCGGGAGGAAGTGCGCCGGGAAATGAAGGAAAGCGACGGCAGCCCCGAGGTCAAGGGCCGCATCCGCCAGATGCAGATGCAGATGTCGCAGCGGCGGATGATGGAAGCGGTGCCCAAGGCCGACGTGGTGGTGGTCAACCCCACCCACTACGCGGTGGCGCTGAAGTACGAGAGCGGGCGCATGCGCGCCCCCACCGTGGTGGCCAAGGGCGTGGACGAGATCGCCTTCCGCATCCGCGAGGTGGGCGAGCAGCACCGGGTGGCGGTGATCTCGGCCCCGCCTTTGGCACGCGCCTTGTATAGGGAAGGCCAACTCGGCAAGGAAATTCCCGTGAGACTGTATTCCGCGGTGGCGCAGGTCCTCTCGTACGTCTACCAGCTGCGCGCCTGGCGCAGCGGGCCGATGCCGCCGTTGCCGCCGCTGGAAGTCGATGAATTCGCCCCGGGGAGCCAGCCATGAGTCAGCCCGCCGCGCAGATGAACACGCGCAAAGTCATGGACATGATCAAGCACGGGCTCGGCGCCCCGGTGATCGTGTTGCTGATGCTGGCGATGGTGGTGGTGCCGCTGGCCGCCCCGGTGCTGGACGCCCTGTTCACCTTCAACATCGCCATCTCGCTGATGGTGCTGCTGGCGGTGGTGTACGTGAAGCGGCCGCTGGAGTTCAGCATCTTCCCGATCGTGCTGCTGATGACCACGATGCTGCGCCTGGCGCTGAACGTGGCCTCCACCCGCGTGATCCTGATCAACGGCCAGAACGGCCACGGCGCCGCCGGCAAGGTGATCGAGGCCTTCGGCGAATTCGTGATCGGCGGCAACTATGCGGTCGGCATCGTGGTGTTCGCGATCCTGACCATCATCAACTTCGTGGTCATCACCAAGGGCGCCGGGCGCGTGTCGGAAGTGACCGCGCGCTTCATCCTCGACGCCATGCCCGGCAAGCAGATGGCGATCGACGCCGACCTCAACGCCGGCCTGCTGACCCGCGAGGAAGCCAAGGCCCGCCGCGAGGAAGTGCGCGAGGAAGCAGACTTCTACGGTTCGATGGACGGCGCCAGCAAGTTCATCCGCGGCGACGCCATCGCCGGCATCCTGATCCTGTTCATCAACCTGATCGGCGGCATGGCGGTCGGCGTGCTGCAGCATGGCATGCCGTTCGCGCAGGCGGCCTCCACCTATACCCTGCTGTCGATCGGCGACGGCCTGGTCGCGCAGTTGCCGGCGCTGCTGGTGTCCTCGGCGGTGGCGATGCTGGTCACCCGCGCCTCGCGTTCGCAGGACATGGGCGCCTCGATGATGGGCCAGGTGTTCGGCCAGCATAAGGCGCTGGCGGTGGCCGCCGCGATCCTGGGCCTGGTCGGCCTGATCCCGGGCATGCCCAATGTCGCTTTCTTGACGCTGGCGCTGATCCTGGGCCTGCTGGCCTGGAAGATGTGGAAGCGCAGCCTGCTGCCGCCGCCGGCCGCCGCCGAGGCGGCGCCGCAGGCCGCGGCTGCGGCCCAAGCCAATGCCGAACTGGGCTGGGACGAACTGCGCCCGATCGACCCGCTGGGCCTGGAGGTCGGCTACCGGTTGATCCCGCTGGTGGACAAGGCCCAGGGCGGCGAACTGATGGCACGCATCAAGGGCGTGCGCCGCAAGCTGACCCAGGACATCGGCTTCCTGGTGCCGCCGGTGCACATCCGCGACAACCTGGAATTGCCGGCCAACGCCTACCGCCTGCTGGTGCACGGCGTGCCGGTGGCCACCGCCGACATCCACCCGGACCGCGAACTGGCGCTGGACCCGGGCGGCGCGCTCGGCAAGATCGATGGCATTCCCGGCAAGGACCCGGCGTTCGGCCTGGATGCGATCTGGATCCAGCCGCACCTGCGCGCCCAGGCCGAGACCATGGGCTACACCGTGGTCGACCCGGCCACGGTGATCGCCACCCACCTCTCGCACCTGATCCGCGAGCACGCCCCGGAACTGCTCGGCCACGAGGAAGTGCAGCAGCTGCTGGCGACCCTGGCCAAGAGCGCGCCGAAGCTGGTCGAGGACCTCACCCCCAAGGCGCTGCCGCTGTCGGTGGTGGTGCGGGTGCTGCAGAACCTGCTGATCGAGAAGATCCCGGTGCGGCAGCTGCGCAAGATCGTCGAGGCCCTGGTCGAGCATGCCCCGCAGAGTCAGGAACCCGGCGCGCTGACCGCCGCCGTGCGCAACGCCCTGGGCCGTTTCATCGTCCAGGAGATCGCCGGCATGGCCCCGGAACTGCCGGTGTTCACCCTGGCCCCGCAATTGGAACGTGTCTTGCAGGACTCTACCCAGGGCAACGGCGCGGCGCTGGAACCCGGACTGGCCGAACGCTTGCACCAAAGTCTGGCGGACTGCGTGAGCAAGCAGGAGGCGCGCAACGAACCGGCGGTGGTGCTGGTCCCGGCGCAGGTCCGCGCCGCCCTCGCCCGCCTGGTCCGCCACAGCGTCCCCGCGCTGTCGGTCCTGTCCTACAGCGAAGTGCCGGAGGACAAGCGGCTGAAGCTGGTGGGCACGATCAGTTGAGATGACGGGAATCGGGAATAGGGAATGGGGAATCGCACCCTTGCCCCGGCAGCGGAGAGAGCAATGAACACGATCACGAAAAACCAGACACGACACCGCGGCCCGCCACGTACCGGCACCGATCCCGCATCCATTCCCAATTCCCCATTCACCATTCCCGGCTCCCACCCATGAAGATCAAACGCTTTGTCGCCCCCGACATGCGCACCGCCTTCCGGATGGTGCGCGACGAGCACGGCCCGGATGCGGTGATCCTGTCCAACCGGCGTACCGACGAGGGCATCGAGATCGTCGCCGCCAGCAATTACGACGAAGCCCTGGTGCAGCGGGCGCTGGATGCGGTGCGCCCGGACGAGGCGCCGCGCGCCGCTGCGGCGCAGGCACCGGCCGCTCCCGCCCCGCGCGCCGCGCGGGGCGAGAGCGCCGCGGCCAACCCGGCGATGGCGATGATGGCCGCGATCAGCGAACGCCGCGGCGGTGCCGCGCCGGCTGCCCCGGCCGCGCCCGCGGCCCGGCCGCTGACCCAGCCGGCGGCGCTGGCCGCCTCTGCCATGCCCGCCGCGGCGGTCCCGGCCGCCGCAGCGCGTCCGGCCGCAGCGGCCAAGGCCCCGGCCGCGGCCCCCGCCCGCTCCGACTTCAGCATCCCCGAGGACGTGTTCCGCAACGCCCCGATCAGCGTGCCGATGCCCAGCCCGTTCGCCGCCGCCACCCCGGCGCCGGTCGTCGACGCGGCGCCGGCCTGGCGCGACGACGTCGCCGCGGTGGCGCTGACCCCGGTGGCGAGCCCGGCCCCGGCCGCGCCCAGCGTGGCCAAGGCCGAGGCGCCGGCCACTGCCGGAATCCCGGCGGCGGCGCTGGCGGCGGTACCGACCTTCCCCGCCCCGCAGAACGACGAACAATTGACGCAGCTGCGCGACGAACTGGCGCTGATGCGGCAGATGATCGAGCGCGAGATGAACCGCCTCACCGACGAGCGCCTGCGCGGCTCGCCGGTCCGCGCCCAGGCGCTGGAGCTGATGGACGACTACGGCTTCGACAGCGGCATCACCCGCGACGTGGTCATGCAGATCCCCGCCGACCTGGAGCTGCACCGCGGCCGCGGGCTGATGCTGGGCCTGCTGTCCAAGCGCCTGCCGATCGCCGCGCTGGACCCGCTCGAGGAAGGCGGCGTGATCGCCCTGATCGGCCCGACCGGCGCCGGCAAGACCACCACCATCGCCAAGCTGGCCTCGCGCTTCCTGGAGCGCCATGCCGCCCGCGACGTGGCCCTGGTCACCACCGACACCGTCCGCGTCGGCGGCCGCGAACAGCTGCACAGCTACGGCCGCCAGCTCGGCATCGCCGTGCACGAGGCCGACAGCGACGCCGCGCTGCAGCAGCTGCTGGAGCGCCTGGCCGACTACAAGCTGGTGCTGATCGACACCGCCGGCATGGGCCAGCGCGACCGCGCCCTGGCCGCCCAGTTGCACTGGCTGCGCGCCTCGCGCGTGGTCCGATCCTTGCTGGTCCTCCCTGCCAACGCCCATTTCTCCGACCTGGACGAGGTGGTGCGCCGGTTCGCCGGCGCCGACCCACAGGGGGTCATCATGACCAAGTTGGACGAGACCGGGCGGTTCGGCAGTGCCTTGTCGGTGGTCGTGGACCACCGCCTCCCCATCACCTGGGTGACCGATGGACAGCGTGTGCCGGACGACCTGCACCGCGCCAACGCCGCCAGCCTGGTATTGCGCCTTGAAGATTTGCGGCGCGCTGCCGATAAGCCCTGTACTCCGGAGCAGACCCATGCCGTCGCGTGACTACGTCAATCTGACCAATGCCTTCCCCCTGTCGGCGACGCGCAGCGAACCGCTGGGTCCGGTGCGCACCATCGCCGTGACCGGCGGCAAGGGCGGCGTGGGCAAGACCAACATCTCCGTCAACCTGTCCATGGCGCTGGCCGACATGGGCAAGCGCACCCTGCTGCTGGACGCCGACCTCGGCCTGGCCAACGTCGACGTGCTGCTGGGGCTGACCCCCAAGTTCACCGTGGCCGACCTGGTCGCCGGGCGCTGCACCCTGGAAGAGGTGCTGATCGACATGCCCAACGGGCTGATGGTGGTGCCCGCCGCCTCCGGCCGCCGCTACATGGCCGAGCTGCCGCCGGCCCAGCACGTGGGCCTGGTCAACGTGTTCTCCGAACTGCAGCGCGAGCTGGACGTGATGATCGTCGACACCGCCGCCGGCATCACCGACAGCGTGCTGACCTTCTGCCAGGCCGCGCAGGACGCGGTGGTGGTGGTCTGCGACGAGCCGGCCTCGATCACCGACGCCTACGCCCTGATCAAGGTCCTCTCGCGCGAGCGCGGCGTGGACCGGGTACAGATCGTCGCCAACATGGTCCGCGACCTCAACGAGGGCCGCCTGCTGTACGACAAGCTCAGCCGGGTCTGCGAGAAGTTCCTCGGCGACGTGTCGCTGAACTACCTGGGCTGCGTGCCGCAGGACGACTGGCTGCGCCTGTCGGTGCAGCGCCAGCAGCCGGTGGTCAAGGCCTACCCGTCCAGCCCGTCGGCGCAGGCGATCTCCGAGATCGCCCGGCGCACCGCGCGCTGGCAGGCGCCGACCGCCCCCCGCGGCAACGTCGAGTTCTTCGTCGAACGCATCATCCAGCGCGGGGTGGCCGCATGAACGCCGCCGCCCACTACCGCGCCGTCCAGCGCAACAGCGCCAACGACTACATCGCCCAGCACTCGGACCTGGTCCGGCGCATCGCCCACCACCTGGCGGCGCGGCTGCCGGCCAGCGTGGAGATCGACGACCTGATCCAGGCCGGCATGATCGGCCTGATCGAGGCCTCGCGCAGCTACGACGCCGAACAGGGCGCCTCGTTCGAGACCTACGCCTCGATCCGCATCCGCGGCGCGATGATCGACGAGATCCGCCGCGGCGACTGGGTGCCGCGCTCGGTGCACCGCCGCGCCCGCGACGCCGCCTCGGCGATCCGCAAGATCGAGCAGAGCACCGGCCGCGCCGCCGCCGCCAACGAAGTGGCCGCGGCGATGGAGATGCCGCTTCCCGAATACCTGCGTTTGATGGAAGATGCCGCCCGCGGCCAGGTGCTGAGCCTGGAGTCGCGCATCGAGGACCATGGCGAGCTGGATACCATCGCCAAGGGCGGACCCAATCCGCAGCAGATGCTCGAGCGCAGCGAATTCGGCCGCGAGCTGGGCAAGGCCATCGCGCAATTGCCCGAACGCGAGCAGTTGGTGCTGTCGCTGTACTACGAGCAGGAATTGAACCTCAAGGAAATCGGCGCGGTGCTCGGGGTCAGCGAGTCGCGCGTGTGTCAGATCCATGGCCAGGCCACGGTACGGTTGCGCGGACGCCTGAAGGCGTTCGAGGTCGCCGATGCCGGTCTGGAAGACGAAGAATAGGAACCCTTAGGAGTCAGTGGTGAACAAGAACATGCGGATTTTGATCGTGGACGATTTCTCGACGATGCGACGCATCGTCAAGAATCTGCTCGGCGATCTGGGCTTCACCAACACCGCCGAGGCCGAAGACGGCAACAGCGCCCTGGCCGCGCTGCGCTCGGCGCCGTTCGAGTTCGTGGTCACCGACTGGAACATGCCGGGCATGACCGGCATCGATCTGCTGCGCAACATCCGCGCCGACGACAAGCTCAAGCACCTGCCGGTGCTGATGGTCACCGCCGAGGCCAAGCGCGAGCAGATCATCGAGGCCGCGCAGTGCGGCGTGAACGGCTACATCATCAAGCCGTTCACCGCGCAGACGCTGCAGGAGAAGCTGGGCAAGATCTTCGAGCGCCTGGGGGCGACTGCCTAAATGGAAGCCACCGCCGAACGTACTGCCCTGATCGAACGCCTGCAAGGCGCGCTGGACGCGCTGGAAAACGGCGACGAGGCCGGCTGGCGCAGGGAGATCGACACCCTCGCCGCCTGGCGCACGCGGCCGATGATGCAGGGCCTGAGCCGGCTCGCGCGCGATCTGGGCCAGGCGCTCGGCGAACTGCCGATGGTGCCCAGCGAGGCCGGCGAGCTGGACGATGCCTGCTCGCGCCTGGACCACGTGGTGGAGATGACCGAACAGGCCAGTCACCGCACCCTGGACCTGGCCGAGGAATGCCGTGCGCTGGCCAACCAGCTGGCGGCCGGCGGCCTCAGCGGCGACCAGAGCGAGATCCTCGACAAGATCCGCCACAACCTCACCGAAATGGCCCTGGCGCAGAGCTTCCAGGACCTGACCGGGCAGATCATCCGCCGCGTCGCCGGCATCGTGCGCCGCGTGCACGAAGGCTTCGGCGCGCTGGGTCTGCCGCCGAAGGAAGAACGCAAGGCCGACGGCAGCCTGGCCGGCCCGGCCCTGCCCGGCCTGGACCGCCACGGCGTGTCGCAGAACGACGCCGACGACCTGCTCTCGGGCCTGGGACTGTAAATCTATGAGCGCCGTACCCGACGACATCGCTGCCGACTTCATCATCGAGGCCCAGGAGATCCTGGACCGGCTCGGCGAGCAGTTGGTGTCGCTGGAGCAGGCGCCCGAGGACAGCGGCCAGCTCAACGCCGTGTTCCGCGGCTTCCATACGCTCAAGGGCGGCGCCGGCTTCCTGGCGATCAACGCCATGGTCGAGCTATGCCACGCCGCGGAGGAAACCCTGGGCATGGCCCGTGCCGGCCAGGCCACCCTGCAGGCGCGGCACTTCGACGCCGCGCAGCAGTCGCTGGACTATCTGCAGTCGATGCTCGACGCCTTCGGCAGCGGCCAGGAGCCGCCGCGCGCGCCGGCGGAACTGATCGCGCAGTTCGATGCGCACGGCGACGCCGCCCCGGCGCCGGCACCGGCCATGAGCGCCGCGCCGGCGCCCGCGCCCAAGGCCGCAGCGGCCGCCGCCGGCGATGCGGACCTGATCAGCGACGACGAATTCGAGGCGCTGCTGGACCAGTTGCACGGCGATGCGCCGCCGGCGGCCACGCCGCAGGCGCTGCAGCCGGCGCCGCGCGCACCCAGCCCCGCACCCAAGGCCGCGGCCGCCCCGGCCAAGGCCGCCGAGCCCGAACACACCGTGCGCGTGGACACCAAGCGCCTGGACGCGATCGTCAACCTGATCGGCGAACTGGTGCTGTCGCGCAACCGGCTCAAGACCCTGCGCGTGCGCCTGCGCGACGAGGAACTGGACCGCGCGGTCAGCAGCCTGGACATCGCCACCGCGCGCCTGCAGTCGGCGGTGATGCGTACGCGCATGCAGCCGGTCGGCAAGGTGTTCTCGCGCTTCCCCAAGGTGGCGCGTGATGTCGCCCGCTCCCTCAACAAGGAAGTGGAACTGGAACTGATCGGCGCCGACACCGAACTGGACCGCAACCTGGTCGAGGCGCTGGCCGATCCGCTGGTGCACCTGGTGCGCAATGCCATCGACCACGGCATCGAGGCGCCGGCGCTGCGCGAGGCCACCGGCAAGCCGCGCGGCGGCCACGTGCGCCTGTCGGCGCAGCAGGAAGGCGACTACGTCAGCATCGAGGTGCAGGACGACGGCGCCGGCATCGACCCGGAACGGCTGCGCGCCAAGGCACGCGAGAAGGGCCTGATCGACCCCGAGGCCGCGGCCCGCCTGAGCACCGAGGAATGCCTGCACCTGGTGTTCCTGCCCGGCTTCTCGACCAAGTCCGAAGTCACCGACATCTCCGGCCGCGGCGTCGGCATGGACGTGGTGCAGTCGCGCATCCGCGAACTCAGCGGGCAGATCCAGATCCAGTCGGAGCTGGGCCGCGGCAGCCGCTTCCTGATCCGCGTGCCGTTGACCCTGGCGATCCTGCCGACCCTGCTGGTGCAGGCCGGCGACACCGTCTACGCGCTGCCGCTGGCGCGCGTGGTCGAAGTGCTGCATGCGCCGCGCCGCTCGCTGGGCTGGTTCGACGGCCGCGCCGTGCTCGACCGGCAGTCGCACACCCTGCCGCTGGTGGACCTGCGCCAGTGGCTCAACATCGACGCCCCGCAACTGCCGCTGCTCACCGTGGTGGTGCTGCAGGCCGGCGAATCGCGCATGGGCCTGGTGGTGGACCAGGTCCGCGGCCGCGAGGAAGTGGTGATCAAGCCGCTGCCGCGCTCCCTGCGTGGCCTGCCCGGCTACGCCGGCGCCACCCTGATCGGCGACGGCCGCCTGGCGCTGATCCTGGATGTGGATGGCTTGAAGGCTTGAGAGCTGGGATTGGGGAATCGGGAATGGGGAATCGTCAAAGCCGCTTCCCTGGCGCCTCGTTTTTCCTGATCTCCTCGTAGGAGCGGCTTCAGCCGCGACGCGGTGAGGCTGGGAATCGGGATTGGGGATTCGCAACAGCGGTTCACCACTGGCATGCCTTCATTGTGGGAGCGGCTTCAGCCGCGACGCCATGAAGCTGGGATCCGGGAATGGGGATTGGGGAATCGCGACAGCGGCTCCCGTGTGCCTCACCTCCCGCTGTAGGAGCGGCTTCAGCCGCGACGCGATAAGGCCGGGATGAGCGGTTCGCGATTGTTGATTCGCGAAACCGGGTGCCCGTAGCGCCCTGGCACTGGCTCGCCGCCTGGCTGGCGTCTGCACGTCGCGGCTGAAGCCGCTCCTACGAGACTCCGACCAACCCTAAGCACGCGCGCTCTTGCCAATCCCCAATCCCCAATCCCGCCCCCAACCCATCAAGTCCCAAGCCCCCTGGCCGATACCTCCTGCATGGACAAGCTCAGTCTCATCGGCCTGCTGTTGGCGATTCTGTCGCTCATCGGCGGCAGCATCCTCAAGGGCGCCGGCATTTCGGCGCTGTGGTCGCCGGCTGCGTTCGTGATCGTGATCGTCGGCACCGTCGCCGCGATCCTGGTGCACACCCCGCCGTCCGTGTTCCGCCGCGCGTTCCAGATCGCCAAGTGGATCCTGTGGCCGCCGCCGAGCGATCGCCAGGCGCTGCTCAAGCAGATCGTGGAATGGAGCAACATCGCCCGCCGCCAGGGCCTGCTCGGCCTGGAGAACCAGGTGCCGCAGCAGCAGGATCCGTTCGTGCGCAAGGGCCTGCAGATGCTGGTGGACGGCGTGGAGCCGGAAGCCATCCGGCACATGCTGGAGATCGACCTGGAAGGCCAGGAACATTGCGACCTGGCCGCGGCCAAGGTGTTCGAGGGCATGGGCATCTATGCGCCGACGCTGGGCATCATCGGCGCGGTGCTGGGCCTGATCGCGGTGATGAAGAACCTGGCCGACCCGAGCAAGCTCGGCCACGGCATCGCCGCCGCCTTCACCGCCACCATCTACGGCATCGCCTCGGCCAACCTGCTGTTCCTGCCGATGGCCGCCAAGCTCAAGAGCGTGATCAAGCACAGCTGCGGCGAGCGCGAAATGATCATCGAAGGGTTGATCGCCATCGCCCAGGGCGAGAACCCGCGCAACATCGAATCGAAACTGGCCGGATTCTTGCATTGAGTTCCGAATGGCCCGCAAGCATTCCCACGACGAGCACGCCAACCACGAGGCATGGGCCATCCCCTATGCCGACCTGATGACGTTGCTGCTCGCCTTCTTCGTGGTGATGTACGCGCTGTCCACGATCAACGAAGCCAAGTACCGGGTGATGGCCGACGCGATGAGCGCGGCGTTCGGCGGCACCCCGAAGACGCTGCGCCCGGTGCAGGTCGGCGACCAGGCGCTGCAGGGCCAGGGCGGCGAGCGGCCGACCCCGATCAAGTCCAGCCCGGCACTGACCCTGCCCGATCCCAACCGGCTGCCCTCGGGCAATGCGCAGCGCGGCGACGACCTGCGCGACGCGCAACAGCTGCGCCGCGCGCAGCGCCAGCTCGACGGCATCGCCGACCGCCTCGGCGCCGCGCTGGCGCCGCTGATCCAGAAGAAGCTGATCACCGTGCGCCGCGCCGGGCTGTGGATCGAAGTGGAGATCAACAGCGATATCCTGTTCGGCTCCGGCTCGGCCGCGCTCGACCAGAGCGCACGCGCCACCCTGTCGGAACTGGCGCAGGTGCTGGCCGGCGTGCCCAACGGCGTGCGCGTGGAGGGCTACACCGACAACACCCCGATCGCCACCGCGCAGTTCCCGTCCAACTGGGAACTGTCGGCGGCACGCGCGGCCAGCGTGGTCCACCTGTTCGCCGACCAGGGCCTGCAGCCCTCGCGGCTGTCGATGATCGGCTACGGCCAGTTCCGCCCGCGTGCCAGCAACGACACGCCGGCCGGCCGCAACGCCAACCGCCGCGTGGTGCTGGTGATCCTGGCCGATTCCGGCGACAGCACCGATGCGACACCGTCGGCCTCCGACCGCTTGAGCGCCGGCGCCGCGCCGGCCACCCCGACACCCCCCGCCGCGGCGGCCGCCGGCAGCGCCGGCAGTCCCCGCGCTGTACCTGCCATTGAAGGAGTCAACTGATGCGCATCTGGGCGATCGCCAACCAGAAAGGTGGCGTGGGCAAGACCACCACCACGCTGGCCATGGGCCGTGGGCTGGCCATGCTCGGGCACCGCGTGCTGATGCTCGATCTCGATCCGCACGCCTCGCTGACCCGGGCCTTCGACGTGCCGCAGGAACCGCAGCCGCCGGGCGTACTCGACCTGTTCGCGTCCCCGCCGGGCGAGCTCGCCGCACTGGCCCGCGACACCGCGGTCGAGCGCCTGAGCTTCGTCTGCGGGCAGACCGCGCTGGCCACGCTGGAACGGCGCAGCGCCAACCAGCCCGGCCTGGGCCTGGCGCTGCAGCAGGCCATGGCCCGCCACGCCGGCCAGCACGACTACATCCTGCTCGACTGCCCGCCGACCCTGGGCCTGCTGATGATCAACGCGCTGGCCGCGGCCGACCGCGTGATCATCCCGACCCAGGCCGAACCGCTGGCCCTGCACGGCCTGGCCAGCATGGTCCGCACCGTGGACATGGTCGAGCGCTCGCGGCGCCGCCCCCTGCCCGCCTCGATCCTGCCGACCCTGTTCGACAAGCGCACCCGTGCCGGCAACGAGACCCTGCGGCAGATGCAGGACAGCTACGGCGAGCGGGTGTGGGAAGACGCCATCCCGGTCGATACCAAGATCTGCAACGTCAAGGCGCTGACCGTGGCCGGCGTGCCCGGCGACTACCCCGGCCGCGGCCTGGCCGCCTACCGCCGCGCGCTGGAATGGCTGCTGGCCAGCGATGCGACACCGATGGAGCAAGCCGCATGAGCACCCCCGGCATCATCGACGATTATCTGGAAGGCCTGCTCCACGACGTGATCGCCGAAGAGCAGAAGACGCCGCCGAGCCCCGCGCCGGTCGCGGTCGCCGACGTGGAGGCGGACGCCGAGGAGACGGTGCCGGCTGCGGCTGCTGCAGCCGCGGCCGGTCCCACGCCCGAGCAAATCGCTGCCGCGGTCCTGGCCGAGGCCGATGCCGATCCGGCCCTGGCCGGCATCATGTCGCAAGAGGCACTCGCCCCCGCCCCGGCCGGCCCGACGCCCGAACAGATCGCTGCCGCGGTCCTGGCCGAGGCCGATGCCGATCCGGCCCTGGCCGGCATCATGTCGCAGCAAGCGCTGGCGCCTGCCCCGGCCGGTCCCACGCCCGAACAGATCGCCGCCGCGGTCCTGGCCGAGGCCGACTCCGATCCGGCCCTGGCCGGCATCATGTCGCAGCAAGCGCTGGCGCCCGCCCCGGCCGGCCCGACGCCCGAACAGAT
>NZ_JAMDLL010000020.1:0-49635 GCF_040595915.1 Xanthomonas sp. PPL134 | reverse complement strand
CGCGGGGCCGCGGCCGGGCGCCGCGGCCCCCCCGGGCGCGCCCCGCCCCCCCCCCCCCCCCCCGCCCCCCCCCCCCGCTACTGCTGCGACAGGTATGCGATCGACGCGGCCTCCATCAGCCCAAGCAAGAGCCAAATCCCATCCCCCAAACGCAGAACGGGCCGCAGTGCGGCCCGTTTTTCGTCGCAAGCGCGGCAGGCCGGCTTACTTCAGCTTGGCGTCCGCGCGCAGCGCCTCGGCGCGGTCGGTCTTCTCCCACGAGAACGCGGTGGCCTGGTGCTGGGCACCGGTGCCGTCGGTGTAGGTGAAGGCCTTCGGGGTTCGGCCGAAATGGCCGTACGAGGCGGTCTGCTGGTACATCGGGTGGATCAGGTCGAGCATCTGGATGATGCCGAACGGGCGCAGGTCGAAGTGCTTGCGGATCAGCTTCTCGATCTTGTCGTCGGCGATCTTGCCGGTGCCGAAGGTGGTGACCGAGATCGAGGTCGGCTCGGCCACGCCGATGGCGTAGGAGACCTGCACTTCGCAACGGTCGGCCAGGCCCGCGGCCACCACGTTCTTGGCGACGTAGCGCGCGGCGTAGGCGGCCGAGCGGTCGACCTTGGACGGATCCTTGCCGGAGAACGCGCCGCCGCCGTGGCGCGCCCAGCCGCCGTAGGTGTCGACGATGATCTTGCGCCCGGTCAGGCCGCAGTCGCCCACCGGCCCGCCGATCACGAACTTGCCGGTCGGGTTGATGTGGAACTTGGTGCCCTTGTGCAGCCACTTGGCCGGCAGCACCGGCTTGAGGATCTCCTCGCGCACGGCTTCCACCAGGTGCTTCTGCTTGATGTCCGGATCGTGCTGGGTGGACAGCACCACCGCGTCGATGGCGGTCGCCACGCCGTCTTCGTAGCGCAGGGTGACCTGGCTCTTGGCGTCCGGGCGCAGCCACGCCAGCGGCGAGTTCTTCTTCTTGCGCACCTTGGCCTGCTGTTCGACCAGGCGGTGCGACAGGTGGATGGCGGCCGGCATGAAGCTGTCGGTCTCGCGGGTGGCGTAGCCGAACATCAGGCCCTGGTCGCCAGCGCCCTGTTCTTCCGGCTTCTTGCGGTCCACGCCCTGGTTGATGTCCGGCGACTGCTTGCCGATCAGGTTGAGCACGCCGCAGGTCTCGCCGTCGAAGCCGACGTCGGAGCTGTTGTAGCCGATGTCCAGGATCACCTTGCGGGTCAGCGCTTCCAGATCGATCCAGGCGCTGGTGGTGATCTCGCCGGCGACGATCGCCACGCCGGTCTTCACCAGCGTTTCGCAGGCCACGCGCGCGCGCTTGTCCTGGGTCAGGATCGCGTCGAGCACCGCATCGGAGATCTGATCGGCGATCTTGTCCGGGTGGCCTTCGGAGACCGACTCGGAGGTGAAGAGATAGCTGGACATCGCGGCTATATCCTTGTATTCGGATGAAAAGATGGAGGCGAATGATACACGGGCGCCGGGCGGCGTGCATGATGCCCGGGGTCGACGTTGCCCAAGGTTAACCGGTTGGCGCGCCACGGTGCGGCCGTCACCTTGCCGTAGCCAGATTGCAAGATCGGTGTCGCCGCCGCGGCCGAAGCTGTGCGCAGTCAGCAAGGGGGCTTGCCGTGCTCGCACTCGAACGCCGTCTTCAGGACCGCTACCCGCACTGGTTTGCCGGACGCCGCTCGCGGCTGGTCCGGCCATTGCTGCGCGGTCTGCAGAAATGGTCCGGACTGGACGCGCTGGACGCGTTCCTGGAGGCCAACCGCGACCTGCGCGGGTTCGCCCTGGTCCAGGCCGGACTGGATTTCCTGCAGGCCCGCTACGTGGTCGCACCGACCGCGGCCGACTGCATCCCGGCGCGTGGCCGCCTGCTGATCGTCGCCAACCACCCCTCCGGTGCGCTGGATGCGCTGGCGCTGCTGGACTGCGTGGGCCAGGTGCGGCGCGACGTGAAGATCGTCGCCAACGATTTCCTGTGGGCGCTGGAGGGGCTGCGCGATCTGCTGCTGCCGGTGCGCATCCTCGGCGGCGCGCCGTCGCCGGCCAGTGTGCGGGCGATCGAACAGGCGCTGGCGCAGGAGCAATGTGTGATCGTATTCCCGGCCGGCGAGGTCTCGCGGCTGGGTTGGGGCGGCGTCGCCGACGGGCGCTGGCGCCGCGGCTTCCTGCGCTTTGCCCTGCGTACCGCCGCGCCGGTGCTGCCGGTGCGTATCCATGCGCGCAACTCGGCGCTGTTCTATGGCGCCTCGGCGCTGTTCAAGCCGGCCGGGACCGCGCTGCTGGCGCGCGAGATGTTCGCCCGCCGCGAGCGCCGCATCGCGCTCAGCCTGGGCCGCGCCCGCGCGCTGCCGCAGGACCTGCCCGAAGCCGAGCTGATGCGGCGCCTGCGCAGCGAGCTGTATGCGCTGGGCCGCAGCGGTGGGCAGGCCGCGCCGAACGAGGAAGCGCTGGTCGCCGCCGAGGACCCGGCGCAGCTGGCGGTGGAAGTGGCCGGCCTGCGCAGCCTTGGCCACACCCTGGATGGCAAGCAGATCCGTGTCGGCCGGCTGCGTGCCGGTTCGGCGCTGCTGCGCGAGATCGGCCGCCTGCGCGAACTGACCTTCCGCGCGGTCGGCGAGGGCACCGGCCGGCGCCTGGACCTGGACGACTACGACACTTGGTACGAGCACATCGTGCTGTGGGACGGCGCCGCCACGCGCGTGGTCGGCGCGTATCGGGTCGCCCGCGGCGCGCCGGTGCTGGCCGAACGCGGACTGGCCGGCTTCTACACCGCCGAGCTGTTCCGCTACGGCGAGGGCATGCTGCCGCGCATCGCAGCGGGGATGGAGCTGGGCCGCAGCTTCGTGGTGCCGGACTACTGGGGCAGCCGCAGCATCGACTACCTGTGGCAGGGCATCGGCGCCTATCTACAAGACCATCCGCAGGTGCGCTACCTGTTCGGTGCGGTGTCGATCAGCGCCGCGCTGCCGTACGAAGCGCGCGAGCAGATCGTGGCCTACTACGCGCGCTACTACGGCGACGCCAGCGGCGAAGCCGCCTCGGCGCGGCCGTTCCCGTATCCGGAAGCGCCGCCGGCGTTCGACGAACTGGATGCCGACACCGCCTTCAAGGTGCTCAAGGGCAATCTCGACGCGCTGGGCGCGGCGGTGCCGATGCTCTACAAGCAGTACACCGATCTGTGCGAGCCCGGCGGTGCGCGCTTCCTCGCCTTCGGCGTGGATCCCGCGTTCAACGATGCTGTCGACGGCCTGATCGAACTGGACCTGCAGCGCATCCGCAGCAAGAAGCGCGCGCGCTACCTCGAACGACCCCGCAACGAAGCAGAGGTGGTGGCATGAGTCCGCTCAACAGCCTGGCGCCGCGCCGCGCGGTGTTCGTTTCCGATGTGCACCTGGGGGCGCCGCATTGCCATGCGCGTGAACTGGCCGACTTCCTCGGCGGCCTGCGCTGCGAACAGCTGTACCTGGTCGGCGACATCGTTGACTTCTGGTGGATGGCGCAGCGCCGCGCGGTCTGGAGTGCGGCGCACCAGCGCGTGATCGATGCGCTGCACGCGCTGGCCCGCGGCGGCACCGAACTGATCTACGTGCCCGGCAACCACGACCGGCCGATCCGCCGCTTCTGCGGACTGGCGCTGCCGGCGATGCAGGTGCGACGGCGCGCGGTGCACACGACCGCCGATGGACGCCGCCTGCTGGTGGTGCACGGCGACGACTACGACAGCGTGACCCAGTTCGGCGGCTTGCAGGAGAAGTTCGGCGACTGGCTGTACTACCGCATCCTCACCGGCAACCAGCTGACCAACCGCGTGCGCCGCCGCCTGGGCATGCGCTACTGGTCGCTGGCCGACTATCTGAAGCGGCAGAGCAGCGCGGCCGAGCGCTACATCGAGCGCTTCGTCGCCGCCGGCCTGGACGACGCGCGCCGCCGCGGCCTGGACGGGGTGATCTGCGGCCACGTCCATCGCGCCGGGCTGTTCGAACGCGATGGTCTGGTCTACGCCAACGACGGCGACTGGGTGGAAAGCCTCACCGCGCTCGCCGAGGAGGCCGACGGCACGCTGCGCCTGCTCTCGCATCGCGGCGACGTGCTGCGCGAACTGCCGCCGCGCCTGCGCCTGGTGCAGGAGAACGCCTGGCCGCGCGCGGCCTGAAGCAGGCGATCGGGCCAGGCGGCGCTGCACCGCCTGGCACCTGACTGGGAGATTGGTGCGTTCGACTGCTGCCGCGCCTGCACGCCGTGCCGTGGTCCCGGTCGCGATCGGCCCGGTCGAGGCGTGGCTGCCTCTGCACTGGACGGAAGCGTAGAACCTGGCGTGACCGCCATTCCACGATGATGGTGTGTGGTGTGCATCACCGCCGTGGCATCGGGTCTACTGCGATGCGTCGGTGCGGCATGCCCGGGCAGGACCCCACGTTCGCGCCCGGGCGTCGCGCTGATCCATGTCGCTGCGGCGCGTGTCCGTCGCGTCCCGATCAGTTCTGGAGTTGTGGAGACCGTGAAACCAGGGAAGGCGTCGTGCGGCCGGTCGCGCAGATCCATAAGGATGTGGTGCGGCTTGGCCTGGTCCGCCGTTTCCGGCGATCGCGTGCAGGCGCAGGTCACGGCGCCTGGCGCGCGGCCGCGGACATGCCTGCGCCTGGTGTGCCTGAGCGTGCTGCTTGCGGCGAGTGCGGCCTCGATCGCGCAGAACACGGTGTATGGCTGCGCGGAGCCCGCGGCGCCGCGTCCGCTTCCCGATCCGTTGCTGTGCGTGCAGCAGGCGGGCGTGTCGACGCCGCACACGGCGGGCGAAGCGCGGGTCGCGGCATTGTTTGCGCGTGCCAAGGAGCAGCTCGACGGCGGCCGCCTCGACGCTGCCGAACAGACGCTCGACTGCGCCGCGGCCAACATCGGCGATGCCGGCGATACCCGCCTGCGCTACGAACTCACCCGCCGCCGCGGCATTCTCGATTTCCGCCGCGAACGCCTGCCGCAGGCGCTGGCGCGCTTCGAATGTGCGGCCACGCTGTCCCGGTCGTTGCACGACCGCGCCGGCGAGGCGCGCGATCTGAACAATGTGGGGGCGGCGCTGCGCCGGCTCGGCGATTTCCGTGGCGCCCTGCGCCACCTGACGCTGAGCCTGGACCTGCAGCGCGCGCGCGGCGCGGCGTCGGCGTCCGTGCTCACCAATATCGCCGACGTGTACCGCGAACTGCGCGAGCCCGCCACCGCGATGCGCTACTACCGCGAAGCGCTGGCCGCCAACCGCGCGCAGGGCGACGCCATCGAGGCCGCGCATGTGCAGGAAACCATGGCCGAGCTGGCGCTCGACAGTGGCGACACGGCGCAGGCGCTGGCCTGGTTGCAGGAAGCGCTGGCCGTGTACCGCGCGCAGGGCCGCCGGGTGTACGAACTGCGTGTGCACGATGGCCTGATCCGCGCGGCACTGGCGCTTGGCGACGTGGCGCAGGCGCAGCGCTGGAGCTCCAGTGCGCTGGCGCTGGCCGAGGCATGGGCGCTGCCGTTGCCGTCGGCGTTGCAGCTGCAACTGGCGCGGACCGCCCGGCTCGAAGGCAATGCCGCCGCCGCCGCGGCACGCTTGCGCGCGGCGCTGGCGGCGGCCGCTGGCGGCGATCCGGTGCGGGTGCCATTGCTGGAAGAACTGGCACGGCTGCAGGAAAGCAGTGGCGACACGGGCGCGGCCATCGCCACGCTGCGGCGTGCGAACACGGAAGCCGCCGCACTGGTGCGCGCGCAGCACGATCGCCAGTTGGACTGGCTGCGGGTCCGCTTCGACACCGCCGAAAAGCAGCGCACCATCGACGCCCTGCAGAGCGAAAACCGCCTGCGCCAGGTCCAGCTGCGCCAGCGCACCTTGCTGCTGTGGCTGGCGCTGGTGTCGGGCGTCGCCGCGGTGCTCGGCGTCTGGCTGTGGCTGCAGCGTCGCCGGCAGCGCGAGCGCGTGCTGCAGGCCGCGCAGCAGGTCCGCCATGAGGAGCAACTCGCGCGCTATCGCCGAGAGGCCGATGCGCTGGCCGAGGATCGCAGCCTGCTGCAGACCTTGCTCGACAGCCGCGAGGATGCGCTGTGCCTGCTCGATGCCGAAGGCCAGGTGCTGGCCACCAATCGTGCCGGCCGCCTGCTGCTTGGCGGCGCGGACGCCGCCGAACCGGTCGGGCAGGCGGTGTTCGCCTGCGTTGCCGAGGGCGACCGCCCGGCCTTGCAGGCGGCGCTGGAGCGGATGGAGGACAGCGCCGCGCAGCGACTGGAGGTCGTGGCGCGGCACGGCACGCCGCTCGCCGTCACCCTCGCGCCCTGGCAGGGCGGCGATGGCCTGGTCGTGCTCGCCCTGCAGGAACGCGACAGTGGTGCGGCGTCGGACACCGCGCAGGCCGAGCATACGCAAGAGGCGGCCGCCGCGCCTGCGTTGCGCGATGCCTTCCGACGCGCGCTGGTCGACTTGATGCTGGCGGTCATCGACACCTGGGAGCGCGCCACGGCGACCGGCCGGCTGGAGCTTGCCGAGCGCAGCCGGATCTGGCGCGTGAACATCGACGACGGCCGCCTGCGCGCGCGAGCGATGGAGCGCTACCTGGCGGTCTCCAAATTGCCCAGCAACCCGCGCTGGCGGGATGTGCTGCGCTCGGCCTATTTCGTGCTCGCGCAGTGCGAGGGGCTGTCGGCAGAGGCGCGCGCCGCCTTGCAGTCCAGGATCGACACCGTGCTGGCCTACACCCGCCGAGACGCGCTCGGCTGAGCGCGCCCGGCATTCTTGCTGGCGATCGTTGGCCGCATTGAGGAGCGCGCGCGGCTGCACGGTGCGTCAGCGCCCGCGCTTGGCCGGGCAGACCACGCACGCGCCCTTCAAGCCGTGTTCCATGCGATAGCTGCTGTGGTGGTCGCGGGCCAGGAACGTCGTCGGGCCGAGCACGATGGGCTTGGCCGATCGCGACGGCGCCACCACCTCGCAATAGGCGGCGATGGTGTTCAGCGTATTCGTGTAGGGCTCGTGGCTATCGACCACGCCGCACTTGTCCATCGTCTGCCGCAGTTGCTCACCGTCGAAATCGAACTTCACCACGACTTCCGGTTCCTGGTCCTGCTCCAGGCACCAGTCCGGCGGCAAGGTGTCGTGGCCATGGGCGATCAGGGGAAGGGTCAGCAGCACCGCGACGAGGGCGGTGTGGAAGATGGAGCGGTAGGCAGGCATCGGAATCTCGCAATGCGCAGAGAAGGGACCAGCAGCCTACGAGCGGCGCCGCGGCGGATGCCAGCGCATCCACGGGTATAGACCGGGAATAAATCCGCCTAACGCATTGATTTCCAGGATGGTGGCATTCGCGCCACAGGTGCAGCGCGCGCCCGGTGCAGGCCTGCCGCCGCACTCGGCCTCGCCAATCCCGCCCGGTTCGTTCCGCGGGCGGCCCGGCTTCGCCCTCGTGCTGCGCCGACGCGCTGCCTAGCCTGAAATCGCCGGATCGCAGCGTCTGCCGATGCGGCGGTGGCCATCCCCCGGGGGCGATCCACGTACCCCAGCCATCTCCAATCCCTTCCATAGAGCGAGAGAACCCTCATGAAGAAGAAGTTCCTTGTCGCAACCGCCCTGCTGGCGGGCAGTGTCGTCGGCGCCCCTGCGCTGGCGGTCGAAAACCCGATGGACCAGGCCGGCATCCAGCACAACATGTACCTGGGCTGCCTGATGGAACTCAATGTCTCGGCTGAAGATGCCCTGGCGGTGCTGGTCAAGAAATGTGGCTATGCTCCAGGTGTGCCGATCGAGCGGTTCGTTGCCACGCAGCAGCCCATCGTCGATGGCGTCGATCCGACCCGGCCGATGACCGAGAACCTGGCCGGGCTGCGCCAGCAGCTCAGTGCCTATGAATTCTCGTTCATCGTGCGCATGGACCAGATCGTCGAGAACGCCGAGGACCTGGACGCCGCTGCGGTGCAGTTCGAGGAACTGGAGCGGGAGGCCATCGCGCGGCTCGATCCCAGGTCGAAGAACGGCGCGCTGATCCTCGGCGGGCTGAGCGTGGCCAAGCACTCCAACCGCTACTGGGCCAATGTCGTGGCCGAGCGTGGCGAGGCCGCGGCGGGTGGCACCGCAGCGAAGAAAAAGGGACGGTTCTGGCGGTGGCTGGCGGTCATCGGATCGGACGCGGCCGGCTTCCTGCTCACCGAAAATCCCGTCGTCGCGGCCGCCACCTCCAACACGGTCTACGACATCGTCCTTGGCGAGACCACAACGCCCACCCCGGGAGATTAATCCCATTCCGATGACTGTCCAGTTCCGATCCGGACAGTGTCCTGGCGCCGGGCGGCGTTCTGCCGGTGCGATTTTCCCAACGCCCAGAGAAGAACGGCCTCCCACTGCGCACCGTCGTCGTGGCGTTACGTCGCGGAGTCTGAGCAAGACCACATCGCCACAGCCTTCCCTTGAGAGAACCTATACATGAACAAAAAGTCCCTTGCCGCAAGCCTTGTGCTCTTGGCCGGTGGTGCCGTCGGCGTCCCCGTGCAGGCCGCAGAGAACCCCATGGACCACGCCGGCGTCCAGCACAACATGTACCTCGGCTGCCTGATGGACCTGAACCCGTCGCACGACGAGGCGTTGACCGTGCTGATCAAGAAGTGCGGCTACGACCCCGGCATGTCGCTGGAGCGGTTCATCGCCACGCAGCAGCCGATCATCGATGGGATCGACCCGACCCGGTCGGTGACCGAAAACCTGACGGGACTGCGCCAGCGGTTCAGTGCCGATGAATTCGCGTTCGTGGTGCGGATCGACCAGATCGTCGAGAATGGCGAGGACCTGGAGGCTGCGGCAGTACAGTTCGAGGACCTGGAGCGCGACGCCATGGCAAAGCTCGATCCCACCTCCAAGAACGGCGCGCTGATCCTGGGAGGGTTGAGCGTAGCCAGGCACTCCACGCGTTACTGGTCCAGGCAGGCGGCCGAAAGCGGTGAGGTTGCGGCAGAGGGCGCGACCTCGAAGAAGAAGGGACGATTCTGGAAGTGGCTGGGCGTCATCGCAGTCGACGTAATGAGCTATTTCGAATCGGAAAATCCCGGTACGGCGGCTACGTCCTCCGACGATGCGTACTCGCTGTTCTTCGAAGACTTCGGAGTCTGATCCGGGTGCTGCCTGAGTAGGGGAAGGGCGCCCTGGTGAGGTGCCTTTCCTTTTTGAGTCAGTCGGCCAGCCAAGCCGATGGGTGCTTCATGTTCCGGTGCATGCGCTGTGCGCAACGCCTACTCGGTCGCCGTCGTGACAGGCACCTTCGTGCAACGCAGCCGAACAGCGTCAGGACTGAAGCCCCTCACACACCTGCATGCCGCACATCTGCAGTTGCTCAAACCAGGCCACTGTGGGAGCGGCGTCCGCCCCAAAGGCTGTGTCACCTCTGCCGCTTGCAATGCATCAACACCGCCGCGCACCCATCGCCGCATCGCTGCTAGCATCGGCCGATGGATTCCCTCACCCAGATCGTGCTTGGCGGCGCCATTGCCGCCGCCATCACCCCAGCCGCACATCGGCGCGCGGCATTGCTCGCCGGCGCCGCGCTCGGCACCTTGCCGGATCTCGATTCGCTGATCCTGTTGCCGCTGACCCGCGACCCGGTCACGTTGATGACGGTGCATCGCAGCTTCAGTCATTCGCTGTTCGTGCTGCCGCTGCTCGGCTGGCTGATCTGGTGGCTGTTCCGCCGCTTCGGCCACGGGCGGGTCGCCGAAGCGCCGCGCCGCTGGTTCTGGGCGATCCAACTGGCGCTGATCACCCATCCCTTGCTGGATGCGTTCACTGTCTACGGCACACAGCTGTGGTGGCCGCTGAGGCCGCCGCCAACCATGTGGTCGAGTGTGTTCATCATCGATCCCGCCTACACGCTGTGGCTGCTGCTGGCCTGCGCCATCGCCTGGTTTGCCCGCGCGCGGCGCGTGGCGCAGCAGGCCTTGCTTGCCGGACTGCTGTTGAGCAGCGCTTACCTGGGCTGGTCGCTGCTGGCCAAGCAGCTGGTCGATCGCGAGGCTGACCGCGCGCTGGCGGCGATGGGCCTGGCGCAGGCGCCGCGCTTTTCAGTGCCGATGCCGTTCAACACGCTGTTGTGGCGGGTGGTGGCGATGACGCCGAGTGGCTACGTGATTGGCGAGCGTTCGCTGGTCGCCGATCACGGGCCGATGCGCTTCCAGGGCTATCCCTCCAACACCCAGGCGCTGGCACAAGTGCGCGACCTGCCGGCGGTGCAGCGTCTGAGCTGGTTCAATCGCGGTTTCATGCGCGCGCAGGTCAGGGACGGCGAGCTGGTGCTCAGCGACCTGCGCATGGGCCTGGAGCCGGACTACAACTTCAATTTCGCGGTGGCGCGGCAGCAGGGCGACAGCTGGGAGGCGATGCCGCCGCGGCAGTTGCAGGCCACCTACCGGGCGCCGGAAGCACGTGGGCAGATTCGGGCAGCGCTGGTGCGGATGTGGCAACGGATCTGGGTCGAACCGGCGTCATCCGCGCCGGTCAGCGCGCAGGCGCCGACAGCGGCGCATTGAGCACGGCGCAATCGGCCGTGGCGTGATGCGCCTTCATTGCCGGCGCCAAGTCGCAATAAGCGGCAATCGCTGCCAGGGTATACGAGAAGACTTTTCGTGCTCGGCTGCCCCGCACGTGGCCATCACCTGCCGCAATTGTTCCCCGTCGAAATCGAACTTCATCACCGCCTCCGACTTGTGATCCTGCTCCAGGCAGCAGTCCGGCGGCAGGGTGCCGTGGGCGTGGGCGGCCCAGGGGATGTGTCAGGAGGGCCGCGACGACGGCGGCATGGACGACGGGGTGCTGGCAGGCAGTGAGCTTCCTAAACAGAAAAGCTCGCATCAGCCTAGTTGCAGCGGCGATGCGGATTCCAGCGCAGCCGCGGGTATGGATCGGGATTGAGTCGACGTAAGGGATTGATTCTTCGATTGTGACACGCCGCCGCAAACCAGGGCCGCGTCTCCGCGATGCGGCGGTGGTGCCCACGGATTCGCCAATTCGACCCGGTTCGTTCCCGTCGCGACCCGGTTTCGCCCTCGTGTGTCGCCGCAGACCCGCCTAGCCTGAATCGTCGCATTGCGCCGTGTGCCGGTGCGGTGTTGATCGCCTCGCCTGGTCCTCCGCAGGAACGTCGGAAGACCTGGCCACTCTCTATCCATTGCATGGGAACACGCATGAATAAGAAGCTCTTTGCTGCAACCGCCATCCTGCTGATCGGCAATGCCTTCGGCGCCGCTCCTGCGCTGGCGGCTGAGAACCCGAAGGACCAGGCGGGCATCCAGCACAACATGTACCTGAGCTGCTTGATGGACACCAAGGCCTCGCCCGACGATGCGCTGGTCGTCCTGGTCGAGAAGTGCGGTTACGACCCCGGCATGCCGCTGGAGCGCTTCATCGCCACGCGCAAGCCCATGATCGATGCGATCGATCCGACCCGGCCGATGACCGAGAGCCTGACCGGGCTACGCCAGGAGCTCAGTGCCTACGAGTTCTCGTTCATCGTGCGGATGGACCAGATCGTGCAGAACGCCGGGAGCCTGGACGCGGCGACGGTGCAATTCGAGGAATTGGAACGCGAAGGCATCGCGCGGCTCGACCCCAAGTCGAAGAATGGCGCGCTGGTTCTGGGCGGCCTAAGCGTAATCAGGCACTCCGCGCGCTACTGGTCCAAATTTGCGGTGGGTACCACGTCGAAATACGCCGCGTCTCCGGACCCGAACAAGGGCTGGTTGATCGTCGCAGGGTCCGATACGTTAGGTTACTTTTTGTTTCGCGATGGCGATCAGGGGGCTTCCCTCTCCCATGCAATGTTTAACCATCTCGTTTCAGAAGGGTATTTCCCACTCTACGCGAACTAAGAGCCTTCCCACGGTCTCGGCTTCAGGCAGCGCAGATGAAGTGAAGGATGGCGGGGCGGCAGGCATCGGAGTTCTCCCGACGCAAGAGAGGGGATTGGCAGCCTAAGCGGCGGTGCCGCGGATTCAAGCGCATCCGCGGGTATGGATCGGGAACGAATCGGCCTAAGGCATTGATTCCTCCATCATGGAGTGCCCGCCGTAAGCCAGGACCGCGTTTGCGCGATGCAGTGGCGGTGCCCACGGGTTCGCCAATTCGACCCGGTTCGTTCCCGTCGCGACCCGGTTTCGCCCTCGTGCGTCGCCGCAGACCCGCCTAGCCTGAAACCGTCGCATCGCGCCGCGTGCCGATGCGGTGTGGTCGCCTCGCCTGGGTCCGCCGCAGGAACGTCGGAGATCTGGGCCACCCTCCATCCATTGCATGAGAAAGTTGATGAACAAAAAATTCTTTGTCGCAACCGCCATCCTCCTGGTCGGCAGTGCCTTCGGCGCCGCCCCTGCGCTGGCGGCCGAGAACCCGATGGACCAGGCGGGCATCCAGCACAACATGTATCTGGGCTGCCTGCTGGAGACGAAGGCCTCGCCCGACGAGGCCATCGCCGTCCTGGTCCAGAAGTGTGGCTACAACCCCGGCATGCGGCTGGAGCGCTTCATCGCCACGCACCAGCCCATGATCGATGCAATCGATCCGTTCCGGCCGATGACCGAAAACCTGGTCGAGTTGCGTCAACAACTCAGTGCCTACGAGTTCTCGTTCATCGTGCGAATGGACCAGATCGTGCAGAACACCGAGGGTCTGGACGCGGCGTCGGTGCAATTCGAGGAATTGGAACGGGAAGGCATCGCGCGGCTCGATCCCAAGTCGAAGACTGGCGCGCTGGTTCTGGGCGGGCTGAGCGTGGCCAGACACTCCGCGCGCTATTGGTCCAAATTTGCAACCGGCACCACAGCGAAATACGCTTCGTCTCCGGACCCGAAAAAGGGCTGGTCGATTGTCACGGCGTGTGATGTGGGCGGGTACTTCGCCCTTGGTCTCAGCGGTAACAGCGCAGTGGCGTCTAGCTTCTCCTATGGAGCCTTTAACATCCTTGTTTCACAAGGATATTTCCCGCTCTACGCAAACTAAAAAATCCTCTTCATGATCTCGCTTTAGGCAGTGCAGATGAAATAAACAAAGGCGTTCCCGCTGAGGGACGCCTTTGTCTATCAGACACACCGAGAATGCGGACATGTCGCTGCTATCTGGTGTGCAGGCGCCAGCGGCGCCATGAACGGGGCTCAATACACCGTCGCATGCGCCTGCACGAACGAATAGAAGAACACCGCGTCCGGGTCGCTCTGCACCTGCGCCATCTCCCGGCGCATGCCAGCCACGGTCTCCGCATCCACCGCGCCGGCCTGCAACAGCCGTTCGGCCGCCGACAGCAACAGTTCCTCCCAGAACCCGATCATGGTCTTGCGCCGCGCCGGCTCGCGGTTGTCCAGGTGCAGGGTCTTGATCTCGGTGCTGACGTCGCGATAGCCGCCGGCCAGCAGCAGGTTGCCGAGCTTGGCGCCGACGAACGGGTCCGCCGTGGTCGTACTGGAAGTCGTTGAACGCCATCCAGTAGCGCCACACGTTCGGCGAGTACGGGTGCAGCAGGAACGAGGCGTTCATCACCTCGGTCACGTAGACCGGCGAGCCCGGCGCCAGCACCCGCCGCACTTCGCTGAGCACTCGCGCCGGTGACGGTACGTGCTCCAGCACCCAGCACAGGAATGCCGCATCGAAGCTACGTGGCTGGAACGGCAGGTCGCCGGCGTCGGCCTGCTGCAGGGTGTAGCGATCCTGGCACCAGGGCATGCGCTGCAGGTTGTCGCGCGCGGCCTGCAGCTGCGCCTCGCTCAGGTCGACGCCGGTGACGTGCAGGTCGGGAAAGCGCCGCAGCAGCACCTCGGTCTGCGCGCCGACGCCGCTGCCCACTTCCAGCAGGCGCCGCGCGCCGGTGTAGTCGATCTGGTTGAACAGGGTTGCTTCCAGCAAGCGCGCCTGCTTCAGCAGGCGTGCCTGTTCGGTGTCGGAATAGCCGTGCAGATAGGTCGGGGTGTCGGGAGACGTGCCCATGGCGGTGCTCCAGGGAGAAGAAAACGTCAGGCGGCGGCGGACAAGGCCGGCGGCACCCCGGCGATCAGCGCATCGAAGTACTCGGCGGTCAGCGCCAGTTGCGCCTGCGCGCTCTCGGCGCGGTTGACCACGGCACGGAACGCGGCGTTTTCCGGCCGGTCCTTGGCGTACCAGCCCAGATGCTTGCGCGCGATGCGCACGCCCTGCGCCTCGCCGTAGAAATCGTGCAGGGCCTGCAGGTGGCCGAGCAGGGTGTCGCGCACGAACGCCAGCGACGGCGCCGGCTGCAGTTCGCCGGTGGCCAGGTAGTGGGCGATTTCGCCGAAGATCCACGGCCGGCCCTGCGCCGCGCGCCCGACCATCACCGCATCGGCGCCGGTCGCGGCCAGCACGTGCGCGGCCTTCTGCGGCGAATCGATGTCGCCGTTGGCGATCACCGGAATGCGCAGCATGGCCTTGATCTGGGCGATGGTGGCGTACTCGGCCTGGCCGCTGTAATGCTGGTCACGGGTGCGCCCGTGCACCGCCAGCGCGGCGATGCCGCAGTCCTCGGCGATGCGCGCGATGACCGGGCCGTTGCGATGGTCGCAGTCCCAGCCGGTACGGATCTTCAGCGTCACCGGCACCGGCGAGGCCTTCACCACCGCGCTGAGGATGCGCGCCACCAGCGCCTCGTCGCGCATCAGCGCCGAACCGGCCCAGGCGTTGCACACCTTCTTCGCCGGGCAGCCCATGTTGATGTCGATCAGTTGCGCGCCGTGGTCGGCGTTGTAGCGCGCGGCCTCGGCCAGTTGCTGCGGTTCGGTGCCGGCGATCTGCACGCTGACCGGGTCCGGCTCGCCGGCGTGGTCCATGCGCTGCAGCGACTTGCGAGTCTGCCAGAAGCGCGGATCGGAGATGGTCATCTCCGACACCGCCAGGCCGGCGCCCAGGCGCTTGCACAGCAGCCGGAACGGCTTGTCGGTGACCCCGGCCATCGGTGCCAGGATCACCTTCGGTTCGATCGTGTAGGGGCCGATACGCATGCCGCTAGTGTAGCGGAGGCCGCCTCGGAGCCGCTTGACTGCCGGGGCGAACCAGGCCGCTGAGGCGCGCGGCCGATGAGGGGCAGCGCGCCGCCACCGGCGCAGCCCGCGGGCAAGGCTGCGCCTCGCCCGGGGAGCGGTCGTGCCATCACATCTGGCGTGACAGGCGGATGTTGTCCAGATACAGCGATGCCGGCCGCGCCGCATTGCCGCGGAACTCGATGCGGTTGCTGCCGGCAGTGAGGATCACCGGTTGCTGCAGCGTCGCCCAGTCGCTGGCGGAGGGGGTCTGCGCGAATGTCGGCGTGCCGACCTTCACGCCATTGACGTACAGATCGACGTTGCCGATGCTCGCGCCCGCAGTCGAATAGCGGATCTGCAACTGGTAGGTACCGGCGTCGGTCACGCGGATGTCGTCGCGCACGCTGGCGACCGGGCTGGTGCCGAAGTCCACGTAACCCAGGCCCTGGTAGTTGCGCACCGAGCCGGACACGCCATTGGCGACCAGGCTGCGGATGTTGCGGAAGTCGAAGTGCTCGGCTTCGTACTGGCGCACGCCGGTGTAGGCCGGTGGCGCCTGCGGGGCCTGTACGGACGCTGTGGGTGCTCCGCTGAGGCGTCCGCTGGCGTTGCCGGTGCATCGCACGTTGATGTCCAGCGGCCCGTTGTGCGCCACGCGCAGGGTCAGGCCGTCGGTGGTCGCGGTGCTGGTCACCGTGCTGGGCTGGTGGTCGCCGCGATCGGCGAAGTCGAAGGTGGGCGTGGTGCTGGCACCATCGATGTCGATCGTATCGGTCTTCAGCGCTCCGTTGGGGGAATCGAAGTTGGTCAGATAGATCGACAGCGAATCGGGGAACTCCTTGATCACGCCGCTGGTGTAGGGCGCATAGGTCACGCTGACGGCGGCGCAGCTGTTGTACTTGAGCGGCAGGGTCCCGCTGGCGCTCTGGCCGGCCTTGGACGGGTTGTAGGTCACCCAGGTATTGTCCTGGCGCCCGGCGTAGATGTCGCCGCTGTATTCCTGCGGAAACAGCGCGTCCAGCTCGGCGCGCTTGGCCTCGATGGTGGGCCAGCGCGCGGCATATCCGCTCTTGGCGATCTGCACCTGGAACGACTTGGCGGTGGCGTCGGTCAGTTGCCAGACGGTGGGGATGGCCGGATAGCGTCCGGTCTTCTTGTACCAGCTGTGCTGGTTGAGGTACGTGCCGTCGCCGTCGATCAGGTACAGGCCGCTGAACAGGGTTTCCGGCGAGGAGTACAGGTTCCTGTCGTCGCCGGTGGTGGCGTCGTTGACGATCACCACCTTGGAGCGATCGATCACTTCCTGGCGGTCGAGGATGCGCAGCGTGCCGTCGAGGATCTTGCGGTAGATGTCCAGCTGGATGTTGCGGTAGTGCGGGTAGAACTCCCAGCGGCGGCTGCTGTAGCCGTCGGCCGTGGTGGCGTTGGGCAAGGTGTGCACCGCATCGAGCATGATCTGTTCGGGGCCGTCGAACACGGTCTCGCCGGTAAAGGCCAGGTGCTCGATCAGGTGCGGCGATCCTGCCTGGACCGGGTATGCGCTGTTGTCGCTGGTATACCAGCCGGTGCGGTCGGGACGAATGCCGTAGTGGCCGGCGAAGCCGGACAGGAACATCCCCAGGCTCACGCTTTCGATGTCGTGATAGCCATAGCCGCTGGTGAACTTTTCCTCGATGATGAAGTTGTCGGCGTAGCTGCCCAGCGCGGCGCGCAAGCGCGGGTTGCGCTTGACCATCGCCAGCGGGTTGATGTTCGCCCCCCAGAAGCCGCCGGTGAAGCTGACCGTCAGGTAGCCGCCGTACTTGTGGGTCAGCTTGAGCAGATTCGACCAATGCTCCCAGCGCTGCGCGGCCGAACCGGAACACGGTTGATCGAAGCCCCAGAACTGTTCGGCATAGTTGAAGCCGATGAAGTTGGGATAGTCGCGGAAGAATTCGCCGTAGACGGTCGACTCCAGGTCGGCATCCGGCGCGTAGTCCGGGAAGTGGCTGAAACCGCCGCTGGACGGCTGGATCATCGCCCAAACGCCGTTGGCCGCGGCGGTCTTGATCCAGGATCGCGCGGTTTCGATGCCGTTCTCCACCTGCAGCCAGTTGCATTGATTGCCGGTGGCGCCCTGGTGGTAGATCGAGAGGGAGATCAGCAGCACCGTGTACGGACGCAGATCCGCCGGAATCAGGTCGATGATCTTCTGCGGATCGGCCGAATTCCAGGTATCGGCGTGGACCAGGAACATCGGTTGGCGCGGCGACAGCGGGCGGCGCAGCGGCGTGCTGGAGCCGTCGCTGCCGGCATCGGCATCGGCATCGTTTGCAGCGGTTGCCGTGGTCGCCGGTGTGGCGGTGCGCGTGGTCGCCGACCAGGCCATTGGCGCGGGGTCGGCTGCCGCCGGCGTCGCGGTCCGGCTGTCGCCGTTCTCGTCGCCGCCGCACGCGGTCAGCAGCAGGCACAGCAGCGCGCTGGGAAGCGCGCACGTCATCCATCCTCGGTGCTTGTTCATCGAAGAATCCATTTGCAGTGGGGGAGTGCGTCGGCAGGGGCGGTCGTGGCCGCATCCTGCGACATGGCGAGCGGGCACTGCCTGAGTGGCGGCGAATCTAGCAAGCGTTCATCTGCCGCGACTGCGAACGGCCGCACGTTGCGCGCTGGTGTTTACGGAAATCGCAAAAGACACGTGGCGATTCTGAGCGTGAGGCGCGATGTCGGCATCCAACGGTTACGCACGTCTCATCGCATGGCGGCGCACAAGCACGGCGCAGGCGTGACACGCAACGCATGCGGGCCGCGTGCTGCGTATGGTCGCGTCACACCGAGCAATGAGAAGGGCGAGGCGGGTACCTCGCGGCGCTGTGGCGCACACGGCCAGCCGTGCATGGGCGATGCGCGTCGCTACACCGCACCGGCCGCGGCCCGCCGCGCGCGTCAGCGAATCAGCTGGTACAGCTCGAAGCCGTTGTCCTTGCCGTCCAGGATCAGCAGCAATTCGTCTGGTCCCAGCGCGACCAGGCGGCCGACGCTGTTGCCATGCGTGTCGTCGGAGACATGACCAGGCGCGTAGGCCGCTTCCGGCTCGTCGTTCACCGTGCTGGCGCCGAGGAAGGCCAGTTCGTGGCTGCCGGCGGCCAGCGGGTACAGCGTGCCGCTGCGGCGCTGCGAGCCGCTGGTCTTGCTCAGGTGATAGCCGCAGGGATCGCGGCGGATCTCGGCCTTGAAGTAGGGATAGGCGTAGGCGAAGTGCGGGTCGACCTGGATCGAGCGCACCTTCCAGCGGCCTTCCAGGGTGCCGGGCTGCTGCGGCGTCCGCGCGCGTTGCAGCAGGGTGCGCGCCAGCGCCGCGCCCTTGTCCTGATCGGCATCGTCGTACTGCGCGGCGATCACCTGCTGCAGGCGTTCGGCGGACACGGTCACCGCGGCGCGGTCGGCATCGGCGGCCAGGCTGTTCCAGTCGCAGCGCGGTGCCGCGGCGGCGGACAGCGGGAGCAACAGTGCGCACAGCACACCGAACGGCAGCAGGGAGCGGGGCATCGGGAACTCCTTGTCGGGATGCGGCCGGCGCGGCGGCCGGCGGTGTGCGGTCAGGGAAACACCGCCAGGGCGGCGGCGCAGGCCGCCGCGCCCGGACTCAGGCGGCGTCCGGGGTCAGCCGCGGCATCGACGCCGCCGCGCCTTCGGCCTCGGTGGAGCGTGCCGCATAGTGGTTGGCGAAGCGCACGTGGGTGGCGAACGCGGCGTTCGGCGACTGCGCCATCGACGCCACCAGGGCGCCGTTGAAGGCATCGCCGGCACCGGTGGTGTCCACGGTGTGCGCGGTCTCGGCGCCGATCCGGTAGTAGGGCTGGGTGTCGCCGAGCAGGCGCTCGTCGGGGTGCGAGATGAAGGCGCCGACCGCGCCCAGCGTCACCACCACGGTACCGCCGGGCAGCAGCTTGCGGCACAGCGCGTGCAGGCTGCCGCCATCGGTGGCGGCGACGTCGTCGGCGTCCACGCGCACGCCGACATGGCGCGCGAGCAGGGCGGCGAACTCGGTCTCGTTGGGGGTCAGCACGTCGGCCAGCTTGAGCAGGCCGATGCTGGTCTGCGCATTGGCCGGGGCGGCGTTGAGCACGGTGGTCAGGCCGGCCTCGCGGGCCAGCGCCAGGGTGGCCTCGATGGTCTCGATCGGCGATTCCAGCTGCGCCAGCAGCACCCGCGCCGAGCCCAGCAGCGGGCGCTGCGCCTGCACGAAGTCCAGGCTCAGCGCCGCGTTGGCGCCGGCACCGATGACGATGGTGTTGCGACCATGGCCGTCGACATAGATGCCGCCGGTGCCGGTCGGCTCGCTGCTGGCCTCGGCGACCAGGGCGATGCCGTCCTGCGCGGCCAGGCCGCGTGCCATCGTGCCGCCGGCATCGTCGCCGAGCGCGCAGACGAAACTGGTGCGCGCGCCGGCGCGTGCTGCCGCCACCGCTTGGTTGAAGCCCTTGCCGCCGGGGCCGGTGCTGTAGCGGCCGGCGATGGTCGCCCCCGGTGCGGGCAGATTCTCGCACCGCCACACATGGTCGACATTGAACGAACCGACGACGATGACCGAACTCATAGGCATGTACTGCGTCTCGACTGGAACTGAAAAAAGGAAAAACGGTGGAGCGGATGTTGCGGCCGGATCAGGCGAAGTGCGACAGCACCCCGGCGATGGTCGCGGTCATGAAGGTGGCGATCGAGCCGCCCAGCACGGCGCGCAGGCCGAAGCGCGCCAGGTCGTGGCGGCGCTCCGGGGCCAGGCCGCCGATGCCGCCGATCTGGATCGCGATCGAACTGAAGTTGGCGAAGCCGCACAGCGCGTAGGTGGCGACCAGCCGGCCTTCCGCGCTGAGGCTCACGCCCGGCACCTGGCCCTGGACGATGCGCGACAGCTCGGTATACGCGACGAACTCGTTGATGACCACCTTCTGGCCGATCAGCGAACCGACCGTGGTCGCATCCGGCCACGGCGTGCCGATCACCCAGGCCACCGGCGCCAGCACGTAGCCGAAGATGGTGGACAGATTGGTCGGGCGACCGAGCGCGCTGGCCAGGCCGGTGACGTCGCCGAGCCAGGTCAGCGGCGCGTTGACCAGCGCGATCAGGGCGATGAACGCCAGCAGCATCGCGCCGATGTTCAGCGCCAGGCGCAAGCCGTCGCCGGCGCCGGCGGCGGCGGCATCGATCACGTTGCTGGTGGTCTTCTCCACTTCCATCTTGACCGTGCCGCGGGTCAGCGGCGTGCCGGTCTCCGGCACCAGCAGCTTGGCCACCACCAGCGTGGCCGGCGCGGCCATGATGCTGGCCGCCAGCAGATGCTTGGCGTAGAACGCCTGCTGCGCGGGATCGCCGCCGCCGAGCATGCCCACGTAGGCCGCCAGCACGCCGCCGGCGATGTGCGCCATGCCGCCGATCATCATCGTCAGCAGTTCGGATTCGGTCATGCGCGGGATGTAGGGGCGCACCGTCAGCGGCGCCTCGGTCTGGCCGATGAACACGCTGGCGCAGACGCTGGTGGTCTCGGCGCCGGACACGCGCATCACCTTGGTGATGGCCCAGGCCATCACCCGCACCACCGCCTGCATCACCCCCAGGTGGTACAGCACGCCCATCAGCGCGGAGAAGAAGATGATGGTCGGCAGCACCTGGAAAGCGAAGATGAAGCCGTAGGTCTTGGTGTCGAGCAGGCTGCCGAAGATGAAGCTGGAGCCTTCGTTGACGAAGCTCAGCACCTTCACGAACACCTGGCCGAGCCAGTCGAACACCTCGCGCCCGCCCGGGACCAGCAGCACCAGCGAGGCGAAACCGATCTGCAGGACCAGGCCGGTCGCGACCAGCTTCCAGTCCACCGCCCGGCGGTTGTTGGAGAACAGCCAGGTGATCCCGATCAACACCGCCAAACCGAACAGGCCGAAGCCGATCCTTCCCAATCCCTCGACCATCTGCGTCCCCGGGTCCCCGACCAAAGACGGGAAGCCTAGTGCAGGGGGTGACGGCCGGCAAGGCGAGGCGTGTTCAGTCGGGGATTCGGGAGTGGGGATTCGCAAGAGCGGGGCGTCCCCGCTGCCGCCGACGAGGCCTTGCGGCGCCGCCGCTACACTGTGCGGCCGCCCCCGGCCTTGCCGCGGGTTCGCTCAGCAGGAGGAGTTGCCATGCATTACCGTCGCCTCGGGACCACCGGGCTGCAGCTGTCGGCGCTGTCGTTCGGCGCCTGGATCAACTTCGGCGGGCAGACCGGCCGCGACGAAGCGCGCAACCTGATCGCCGCCGCCTGGGATCACGGCATCAATTTCTTCGACAACGCCGAGGTCTATGCGCACGGCCGCGCCGAGCAGGTGATGGGCGACGTGATCGCCGACCTGCGGCTGCCGCGCGACGGCTTCTGCGTGTCCAGCAAGGTCTACTTCGGCGCCGTGGAGTCGCCGCGCCCGACCCAGCGCGGGCTCTCGCGCAAGCACGTCACCGACGCCTGCCATGCCGCACTCAAGCGCTTGCGGGTGGACTACCTGGATCTGTACTACTGCCACCGCCCCGACCCGGACACGCCGGTGGAGGAAACCGTGCGCGCGATGGACGCGCTGATCCGCCAGGGCAAGGTGCTGTACTGGGGCACCTCCGAGTGGCCGGCCGAGCGCATCCGCGAGGCAGCGCACGTGGCGCGTGCGCTGGGCCTGCACGGGCCGTCGATGGAACAGCCGCAGTACAACCTGCTGCATCGCCAGCGCGTGGAGCAGGAGTACGCGCCGCTGTACGCCGAACTCGGCCTGGGCACCACCATCTGGTCACCGCTGGCCTCGGGCCTGCTCACCGGCAAGTACAACGACGGCATCGATCCGGCCTCGCGGCTGGGCCAGGAGCGCAACGCCTGGCTGCAGCAGGAGGTGATCGGGCCGCCGGCGCAGCGCCGGGTCGAGCGTGCGCGCGCCTTCACCGCGCTGGCCGCGGCCGAGGGCGTGGCGCCGGCGGCGCTGGCGATCGCCTGGTGCCTGCGCAACCCGCATGTGTCCACGGTGATCCTGGGCGCCAGCCGGGTCGCGCAGTTGCTGGAGAACCTGGTCGCCCTGGAACTGGCCGAGCGCGACGACCCGGCGTGGTGGGGCAGGGTCGAGTCCGCGTTGGCGTAAGCACTCGGGCCGGCGCCGCCGCGCCGGCCGTCGCTGGCGTGCCGTTCGATTTTCCGCGTCTTTGGTTGTTGCGGTTTCGATCGCGAGTGCGAATCGAAATGGTCGAGAATGGGTCTTGATTAAGTATTGAGAATCATTATCATCTCGATGCACCCCGTGGATGGAGTCCGACCATGACCGCTCAACCCGTGCTGTTGCGTCACCCCGAAACCCTGAGCCTGCGCGAGCGCACCGTGCCGCGCGCGGTGCCGGCCGAAGAAACCATCAGCAGCCAGGCGCTGCTCAAGGGTCGCCGCGAAGTGCTGATCCAGCACGGCGACCGTGTCTATCGCCTGCGCCACACCAGCAACGACAAGCTGATCCTGACCAAGTAACGCCGTCCGGCCGCCGCGCGCGGCCGGCCTCCCCGCTCGATCTGCCGCCACCTGGCCGACGCCCCTGCGCGTCGGCCGCGGCCGCCTCGCAGTCGCGATCCTTCTCTCTCCCCTCGGCCAGGCGCGGACCCCGCGCCGTGCCGGTCGAGGGTCTTCCGCGACGACCGATGCTCTCCATGTTCCGTACCGCTCCGCTGACCGGCGCGCTGTGGCTGGCCCTGGCCTCCTGCGCGCATGCCGCTCCCGCATCCGCCTCTGTCTCTTCTTCCAACGCTGACGCCGACGCCAGTGCGGCGTCCGCCGTCCGCGATTTCGATCGCCTGCAGGTCACCGCCACCCGCACCCAGCGCGCCATCGTGGATGTGCCGGGCAGCGTCGATGTGATCGACCGCGAACAGATGGATCGCACCCTGGTCCACGACCTGAAGGACCTGCTGCGCTACACGCCGGGCGTGTCCGCCACCGGCAACAGCGGCCGCTTCAGCGGCATCTCCGGCATTCGCATCCGTGGCCTGGACGGCAACCGCGTGCTGATCCAGACCGACGGCATCCCGGTCTCGGACAGCTTCAGCTTCGGCAGCTACCTCAACGCCAACCGCAACTTCGTCGACATGGACACGCTCAAGCGCGTGGAGATCGTGCGCGGCCCGGCCAGCGCGCTGTATGGCTCCGATGCGCTCGGTGGCGTGGTGGCCTACGTCACCAAGGATCCGGCCGACTACCTGGCGCCGGGCAAGGACAGTTACGTCGGCCTGAAGTTCGGCTACGAGAGCGAGTGGAAGGGCCTGTTCGCCGGCGCGCTGGTCGCCTTCGGCGGGGACCGCTGGAGCGGCATGGCCGCGCTCAGCCATCGCCAGGGCCAGGAGAGCGAGACCCAGGGCGACAACCGCAGCATCGGCGCCGCCCGCACCGCGCCCAATCCGCTCAGCAGCGACGGCCGCAGCCTGCTCAGCAAGCTGGTCTACGCGCCCAGCGCCAACCAGCGCTTCAAGCTGACCGTCGAAGGCAACGAGGACTATTCCCGCATCGATGCGCTGAGCAACGTCACCGCCAGCATCCTGTCGCAGCGTGGCCGCGACCATCAGACCCGCGCCCGCGTGTCGCTGGGGCACGAGGTGGACCAGCTCGACACGCTGCTTGCCGACGACCTGCAGTGGCAGCTGTACCGCCAGGACAGCCAGAGCCTGCAGCGCACCGACGAGCGCCGCAGCAACGCGACGCTGCGGCACATGGAGCACGACTTCGACCAGCGCCTGTACGGGCTGCAGGCCAACCTGCACAAGCGGGTGGACCAGGGCCGCGTCGTGCACGACATCAGCTACGGCATCGACCTGTCGCACACCGATACCCACGAGAAGCGCGACGGCCACACGCTGAACCTGCGCACCGGGGCGATCAGCAAGACCGTGGGCATGGAGACCTTTCCGGTCCGCGATTTCCCGATCACCGAGACGCTCAAGGCCGGTGCCTACCTGCAGGACGAGATCGCCCTGGCCGACGGCCGCTTCAGCCTGACGCCGGCGCTACGTGCCGACTACTACCGGCTGTCGCCGCAGGTCGATGCGATCTTCGCCACCGACAATCCCGGCGTGGCGGCGAAGAAGATCAGCGACCGCAACGTCTCGCCCAAGCTCGGCGCGATCTGGCGCCTGGACGACGCCTGGTCGCTGTACGCCAACTACGCGCATGGCTTCCGCGCGCCACCGTACAACGACGTCAATATCGGCTTCACCAATCTGCTGATCGGCTACACCGCGATCGCCAATCCCGACCTGAAGCCGGAGACCAGCCGCGGCGCCGAACTGGGCGTGCGTTACGCCGGTCCGGCCATCTACGCCGGCCTGAGCGCCTACCGCAACGCCTACCGCGACTTCATCGAGTCCTACCGCTTCGTCGGCTTCAACGCCGACGGCCTGATGCTGTATCAGTCGCGCAACGTCGACCGAGTGACCATCCGTGGCGTGGAGGCCAAGGCCGGCATCGACTTCGGCGCACTCGATGCGCGCTGGGCCGGCTGGTCGCTGCAGGCCAGCGCCGCCTATGCGCGCGGCGACAACCGCACCGACGGCACGCCGCTCAATTCGGTGGATCCGCTGCGCGGCGTGCTCGGGCTGGGCTACGACCGCGGCACCTGGGGCACGCAACTGGTCGCCACCGCGGTGGCGAAGAAGCGTCGGCCGGAACTGCCCACCTACTACACGCCGGCCGGCTACGCGACGCTGGACCTGCTCGCGCACTGGCACTTCACCGAAGGCGCGCGGCTCGACGTGGGCGTGTTCAACCTGGCCGACCGCCGCTACATCGACTGGAACATGCTGCCCGGCGCGACCCTGGCCAGCAGCGCCGTGCTCGACCGCTATACCGGCGCCGGGCGCAACGTCTCGGTCAGCCTGGCGCTGGATTGGTAGCCGCGCATGCGCACGGCGTCGCCAGCGCGGACGGAGCAGGAGCGGATGGCCGCGTTTGCGCCGCTGCCGCGCCCGGCGCAACTGGCCGCGCTGGGCACCGTGCTGTGCCTGTACCGCGCCCGCACCGGCGCCGAACTGATCGGCTGGCGCCATGCCCGCGGCGTGGCCGCGCACCTGGACGTGGACAGCGACGGCGTGCTGGAGAGCCTGCGCTTCTACGATCGCCAGCAACAGTGCTGCTGGCGCCTGTATCTGCTGCCCGACAGCGATTTCGTCGCCTGGGACATGCTGCTGTCGGCGTTGCCCGCGGCGCAGGATGCCGCCGACGGCGGCGTCGCCGAGCGGCTGTGGCGGCGCGTCGCCGGGCGCCTGCGTGGCGATGGCTGGCACGCGCGGGCGCTGCGCCTGCACGCGGCCGATGGCGTGCTGGCGGCCAGCGTGGCCGGCGTGTCGCCGCTCGGCGCCAGCATCGCCCGGCGCATCGCGCGCCTGGAGGCGGCCGAGGGCGACGTGCTGGTCGACGACTGCTGTTGCGCCCGCGCCGGCCGCCCTGCGCCGCGTCCCGATCCCGAGCGGCCATGGCCGCTGCTGCGGTTGTGAGCGGCCGATCGGTTTCCTCGTTCCCATCACCCAAGACAACTCTCTCGATGATGAAAGCTCCGCCTCTGTTCTGCGCCCTGCTGCTTGCCGGCAGCCTTCCCGTCCATGCCGAGAACGCCGACCCGGCACGCGACCGCGCCAGCATCCTGGCGATGCAGGGCGAGTACACGGTGGCGTTCGCCTTCGACGAGACGGTGCTGCTGCAACCCGGCTACACGCGCGCCGCGCCGATGCGCAGCGGCGGCGACGAAGTGGTGATCGTGGTCGAGGACAGCCCGCGCAAGGTGGTGCTGCAGCATCTGCTGGTGGAGCCCAAGAGCGGCCACGTGACCAAGCACTGGCGCCAGGACTGGATCTACGAGGCGCCGCAGCGCTTCGAGTTCAGCGCCGACCAGACCTGGCAGGTGCGCCCGCTCGATGCCGCCGCCACCAGCGGTGCCTGGACCCAGTGCGTGTACGAAGTCAGCGATGCGCCGCGCTACTGCGGCACCGGCCGCTGGGACTACGCCGACGGCCATCCGACCTGGACCAGCGACCTGAGCTGGCGCCCGCTGCCGCGTCGCGAGTACACCAAGCGCAGCGACTACAACGCGCTGGCAGTGATCAACCGGCACACGCTGACCCCGGCCGGCTGGACCCACGAGCAGTTCAACACCAAGGTGCTGCGCAAGCCCGATGGCAGCCAGCAGGCCATCGCCCGCGAGTTCGGCTTCAACGACTACGTCAAGACCACGACCGTCGACTTCACTCCGGCGCGCACCTACTGGAACGCGACCCAGGGCTACTGGGCCAGGGTGCGTGCGCGCTGGGACGGCCTGCTCGGCAAGCCACCGGGCGTGCACCTGAAGACCAAGGTCGATGGCATGGCGATCATCGTGCCACTGTTCGGCCAGGCCGAGGCGGTGCAACAGGGCAAGCCGGTCAGCGATGCGCAACTCGATGCGGTGTTCGCGCAATGGACGGCGCCGGCGCCGGCCGCGCGCTGAGGCCAGCGTCGGCGCCACAGCCAGGGTGGGGAAGGCGGCCGGGATGGCGCCTTCCCCTTTTTTGCGTTTCATCGATGCGCGGGCATTTGTGCCGGCGGCGACCGGCCGTGGAGATGACGCCCGAATTGCTCAGCGCTGCATGCCCCAGCGGCGCACGGTGAGCCGTTCCAGCACGCGGAAGCCGGCGCCTTCCACCAGCAGGCCGAGCAGGATCACCATCGCCAGCCCGGCGAAGACACGGTCCGTGTAGAGCTCGTTGCGATTCTGGAAGATGTACCAGCCCAGGCCACCCTGGCCGGAGGTGGCACCGAATACCAGTTCGGCGGCGATCAGCGTGCGCCAGGCGAAGGCCCAGGCGATCTTCAGGCCCGACAGGATCGCCGGCAGCGCGGCCGGCACCAGGATCGCGACCACGTAACGCAGGCCGTGCAGGCCGTAGTTGCGCGCGGCCATGCGCAGCGTCTCCGGCACGCCCTGGAAACCGGCGTAGGTGTTCAGCGCCAGCGGCCACAGCACCGCGTGCACCAGCACGAACACCAGGCTGCCGTTGCCCAGGCCGAACCACAGCAGGGCCAGCGGCAGCAGGGCGATCGCCGGCAACGGATTGAACATCGCCGTCAGCGTGCCCAGCAGGTCGCGGCCGATCCGGGTCGAGACCGCCAGCGCGGTCAGGCCGAAGGCCAAGGCCACACCGAGCGCATAGCCTTGCGCGAGCATGCGCAGCGACGCACCGACCCGCCCCAGCAGTTCGCCGCTCCACAGCCCGTCGGCGAAGGCGCGCGCGGTCTGCAGGAAGCTCGGCAGCAGCAGGTCGTCGTCGAGCCAGCGCGCTGCCGCTTCCCACAGTGCCGCGAGCGCGACCAACACCAGCGCCTGGCGCAGCCAGTCCGGGACCTGCCGCCGTCGGGTCACGGCCGTCGGCACGGTGGCGGTGTAGGGCACGACCGGGTTTTCGTACTCGGCGCGGATCGGCGGCCGCAACGGTGCGGCGGCGCTCATGGCGTGGCCTCGCGCATACCGGCGCGGCGGCGCAACGGTGCGACGTTGCTGGCGGCCGTCGCCGTCCCCTCGGTGTCGTCGCCGACGTCGGCGGCGCCCGGCGGATCGAACAGCAGCCGGTGGATGCGCTGTGCGGCGTGCTGGAACGCCGCGCTGCCGACGCTGCCGGGCCCGAAGCCGTGGCTGTTGAGTTCGGCGCGCACCTGGCCCGGATGCGCCGACAACAGCACGATGCGGCTGCCGACCAGCAAGGCCTCCTCGATCGAGTGGGTCACGAACAACAGGGTGAAGCGCGCCTCGTCCCACAGTTCCAGCACCTCCTCCTGCATGCGCTGGCGGGTCAGTGCGTCGAGCGCGGCGAACGGCTCGTCCATCAGCAGCACGCGCGGCTGCATCGCCAGCGCCCGCGCGATCGCCACGCGCTGCTTCATGCCGCCGGACAAGGTGTGCGGATAGGCGTCGGCGAACGCCGACAGCCCGACCTTGTGCAGGAAATGATCGGCGCGCTCGGCCGCTTCGCACCGCCCCAGCTTGCGCGCCGCACGCAGGCCGAAGGCGACGTTCTGGCGCACCGTCTTCCACGGCGCGAGCTGGTCGAATTCCTGGAACACCACCACTCGGTCCGGCCCCGGTGCGCGCAGCACCTGCCCATCCAGGCGGATCTGGCCCTCGCTGGGCGCGACGAAGCCGGCGATGGCCTTGAGCAGGGTCGACTTGCCGCAGCCCGACGGGCCAAGCAGCACCATGCGATCGGCGGCATACACGTCGAAGCTGACCTGGTGCGTGGCGCGGACCACGCGCGACCCGCTGGCGTAGTCCAGGCTGACCCGTTCGAGCTGCAGCAACGGCGCCGGCGTCAAGGCGAAAGGGTTCATCTCAGCTGCCTCCGGCGACTTGCGCGCTATCGAAGAAATAGTCCTTGACCGAGGTCGGCGCCTGCTTGATCGCGCCGATCCGGGACAGGAACTGGCCAAGCTTGAGCGTGTTCTGTGGCGCAGTCTTGAACTGCACCTTGGGGTCCTTGAGGATGCGCAGCACCAGCGCGCGATCGATCTTGCCGCCATTGCGGCGCACGAATAGGTCCGCCGCCTGTTCCGGCTGGCGTTGCACGAACACCGCCGCCTCGGCCAGCGCCGCGACGAAGGCCTGGTAGGTCTTGGGATTGTCGCGGCGGAACTTCTCGGTGGCGTACAGCACCGTGGCCGAGGTCGGGCCGCCTTCGATCGCGTACGAGTCGAGCACGATGTGCGCCTTCGGATTGCGCGCCAGTTCCTGTTCCTGGAACGGCGGGCTGGCGAAGTGCGCGGTGATCTCGGTGCCGCCGCGGATGATCGCCGCGGCCGCGTCGGGATGCGGCAAGGCCACCTGCTGCGCGTCCAGCCGGTTGTAGGCGCGCTCGCCCCAGCGCTGCGCCGAGGCATGCTGCAGCAAGCGCGACTGCACCGACACGCCGACCGCCGGCACCGCGATGCGGTCGCGCGGGCCGAAATCGTCCAGGGTCTTGATCCGCGGATCGTTGCTGATCAGGTAGTACGGGAAGTTGCCCAGCGAGGCCACGCCGCGCACGTTCTGGCGGCCGCGCGTGCGATCCCACAGGGTGAACAGCGGGCCCACGCCGGCGCCGGCCACGTCTATCGACCCGGACAGCAGCGCATCGTTGGCGGCCGCGCCGCCGGACAGCTGCACGGTCTCCACCGCGATGTCGATGCCGGCGGCCTTGCCGTGCTTCTCGATCAGCTTCTGCTCCTGCGCCACGTCCAGCAGCAGGTAGACGATGCCGTATTGCTTGGCGATACGCAGCCGGCCTTCGGCGTGCGCGGACTGGACGTGCAGCAGCGCGACGGCGAGCAGCGCGGTGGCGAACCAGCGTAGCCGCCGCGCTGCGGCAGCGGGCGACGCGGTGGCCGGGAATGCGGGCGAATCGAAAGCGGTCATGCGTCGTTCCAGTGGGGGAAGGGACTACGCGGTCGGACAGCGGCGTATCCGCCGCGTGGAGGGGCGCGGCTCAGAACGGCACGTCGCCCTCGATGGTGGTGCGGTGCAGGCGCCGGCGCAGGTGGTCCGGCGTGCCGCCGGCCAGGTGGGTGACCGAGCGGTTGTCCCAGAACACCATGTCGTGCGGCTGCCATCGGTGCCGATAGACCAGCGCATCGTCGCTGCTGTGCGCGAACAGCGCCTGCAGCAGCGCATCGCTTTCGTCCTGCGGCAGGCCGACGATGCGGGTGGTGAAGTGCTCGCTGACGAACAGCGCGCGGCGCCCGGTCTCCGGATGGGTGCGCACGATCGGATGGCGCACCGGTGGCACCTCGTCGATCTGCGCCTGGGTCAGCGGCGGGCGCCACGGATTGCGCTTGCGCAGGTCTTCGTACTTGGCCAGGTAGCTGTGCTCGGCCAGGCGTCCGTCGACCGCGCGCTGCAACTCGAGCGGCAGCGTATCCCAGGCCAGGTGCTGGTTGGCGAACAAGGTATCGCCGCCTTCGGCCGGCAACTCCTGTGCCAGCAGCATCGATCCCAGGCTCGGGGTCGGCTTGTACGACAGGTCCGAATGCCAGTAGTGGCCGGCATCGCCCAGCCCGATCGGCTGGCCATGCTCCTTGATGTTCGACACCACCAGCACTTCCGGATGATCGCGCAGCTGGAACTGGCGCAGCACATGGATCTGCAGCGGGCCGAAGCGGCGGCTGAAGGCGACCTGTTGCGCCGGGGTGATGCGCTGGTCGCGGAAGACCAGCACGTGGTAGTGCAGGTGCGCGCGATGCAACAGCGCGAACGTGGTGGCGTCCAGCGGTTGGGTCAGGTCCAGCCCCAGCACCTGCGCGCCCAGCGGCGCGGCGAACGGTTCGATGCGGACCGTCGGCGCGGCGGCGGCCGGCCGTGTTGCGATGGATGCGCGTGCCATGCGGCGGCCTCGTCTGCGAAGGATGCGACGCCATGGCTCCGGCATGCGGCGTCCATGCCCACTGTAGGCCGCGCCCGGCGCGCGCCGAAGCAACGATTCGGATGGTGCTTATACGCAACCGGCATATGCGTGGTGCCGGGATTCGGGATTCGGGATGCGTCGTGGTGCGCCGATCGCCGTTGGTGGTGCGTGCCGCCGATGGTGGCAAGCCTGCGGGGGCGACGTCCGCGTCTTGCAGCGGCCCGGTGTGCCGGGCCGCAAGGCGCTTGGTCTCGCGCAAGGCCAGCGCCGGCGGCGTGCGCAGGATGCGGCGGGTGCCGACTCGGTGAAGATCCCAGTCGGCCTACCGAAGATCAGGGAGCTGGAACCTGCATTTGCCCGGACGCCACCGGTGCTAGTGGCGTCGCGGTCGGCGACGCGTCGTCCGTGGCAGTGGACATCACCTGTTGGATCCACGGCAAATAGTGGGACACGCGGACCGCATGCGTGAGCTGGCCATACAGGCCTTGCACGAACGGGCGCTGTGCCGTCCAGGTGCTCCAGAACGGATGGGCCGGCGGATATTGACCCCAGGAGGTCAGGCCGACGAGCTGGCGCGCATCGCCTGCGCCGATCAACAAGGGGCCGCCGCTGTCGCCGCTGCCGGCGATGCCTTCCAGCGGCAGGGCAGACGGCGGCGGATCGAAGCGATACCAGAGGTAGCGCGGATCAGCGCCGACGATCGTGTTGAACGCGTGGCGCAGCACGCCGCGATGGGCACCGTGGGGATCCTGGCCGACGCTGCCGTTGCCGGTGGCGCCCTTGCCGATCAGTTCGGCGGTCATCCCCACCTCGTCGTCGCCGAGGTACAGCGCGGCCGGCGCCACGTCCGTTACCGGCGTGGCCAGCTCGATCAGCGCGATATCGTCGGAGGCGGCCAGAAACGCGTAGAACTTGGCGAAGTCGCGCGAGGCCAGCGCCTCCTGCACCAGCGCGTCGGGCAGCTTGCGATAGCCGGAATGGACGACGACCCGCTTGATCCTGTGCGCCACGCCGCCGATGGACACGTCCTGGTCCATGCCCGGCATCTGCATCGGCGCTGCGTGCGCGGCGGTGACCACCCATCGCGGGGCTATCAGCACACCGTGCCCCTCGCCGGGCAGGTCGGCCAGTGCCGGGAATGCCGCCGCCGGGATCCGATAGCGCGCTTCCTCCACGTCCGCCCTGACCACCACGGCGCCGGCCTTGGTGGCGATGGCAAGCAGGCAACAGGCGACAATCCATTTCATGCGTTTCTCCTTTCGATGCACCGCGATCCTGCTCGTGGTGCTGAACGCATTGCGCCTGCTGTCGCCACAGACCGCCGCCGAGCGCCCGATGCGGCCGTATCACGTCCGCGCAACGTGCAGCGCTTTTCCAAATCCCCAATCTCCATTCCCCAATCCCGGCTGCCCTCAGTTCTCGCGCAAGGCCAGCGCCGGCGGCGTGCGCAGGATGCGGCGGGTGCCGGACCAGCCGGCGAGCAGGCTCAGCGCCACGCCACCCAGGCCGCCGAGCAGCAGCGCCGGCCACGGTGGCGACAGCGCGAGGTCGAAGGCCTGCCTGGCCACCACCACGCCGATGATCGCGGCCGCGCCGACCGCAAGGACCGCCGCGAGCAGGCCGAGCGCGCCGAACTCCACCAGCACCGCACCGCGCAACTGCCCACGGCGTGCGCCCAGGGTGCGTAGCACCGCGCTGTCGTAGCGACGCTCGCCGGCGGTGGCCTGCAAGGCAGCCAGCAACACCAATGCGCCGGCCAGCAGGCTGAAGCCCATCACCAGTTGCACTGCCTGGGCGACGCGGTCGATGACCTCGCGCACGCGCTGCAGGATCGCGTCGATGTCCAGCAGCGACACGTTCGGATAGGCGCGGCTGAGCCCGCTCAGTTGCGCGGCCGAGGCGCGCGGCAGATGGAAGGCGGAGATCAGGTTGTACGGCGCATCCTGCACCGCGCCGGCGTTGAGCAGCAGGAAGAAGTTGACCCGGAACGAATCCCAGTCGGCCTTGCGCAGGCTGGTGACGGTGAAGCTGCGCTGCTGGTCGCCGAGCAGCAGGGTGATGCGGTCGCCGAGCTTGAGTCCGTAGCGCTGCGCCCAGCCTTCCTCCACCGAGGCCTCGGCGGCGGTGCTGTCGGCGGCCCAGAAGCGTCCGGACAGCAGCCGGTTGGCGGCGGGGAACGCGTGCCGCCAGGAGAAGTTGATCGGCCGGTCGCTGCCGTCGCCGTCGTCGTCCGGACCCTGTTCGCGGCGCTGCGGCGGCTTGCCGTTGATCGCCACCAGCTTGCCGGTGCTGAACGGTTCCACCGCTGCGTCGGCCACGCCCAGCGTGCGCAGGGTGCTCAGCACCTGCTCGGCCTGGTCGGGCTGGATGTTCATCAGGAAGTAGTTCGGCGTGTCCGCCGGCAGCCGGTCGCGCCACTGCCCGAGCAGGCCGGGGCCGATTACCGCCAGCAACAGCAGGGCGCACAGCGACAGCGACAGGCCCACCAGTTGCACCACGCTCAGCGCGCGACGCCGGGTCAGCGCCGCCAGGCCCAGCTTCCATGGCCCGCGCAGCCGTCCCTGCAGCCGCCGCAACACCGCCAGCAGCACCGCGCCGACCGCCGCGGCCAGCGCCGCCAGCAGGGTCAGGCCGCCCAGCACCCAGGCCGCGAGCACGCCGTCGCCGGTGGCGTAGACCGCCAGCACCACGGTGGCGACCAGGGCCGCGGCGTAGACCAGCAGCGAGGTCGGCGGCAGCGCGGCGAAACTGCGGTTGAGCACGCGCATCGGCGGCACGTCGCGCAGGCGCAGCAGTGGTGGCAGGCCGAAGCCGAGCAGCAGCAACAGGCCGATGCCGGCGCCTGCCAGCGCCGGCGTGGCCTGCGGCAGCGGCAGACGGTTCGGGATCAGGCTGCCCAGCGCTTCGACCAGGCCGACCTGGGCCAGCATGCCCAGGCCCACGCCGAGCGCGCAGGCGGGGATCGCCAGCAGCAGCAACTGCAGCGCCAGCGCGCCGAGGATGTCGCGCTGGCGCGCACCCAGGCAGCGCAGTACGGCGACCTGATCGATGCGGCGCAGGGCGAAGCGGTTGGCGGCCAGTGCGGTGGCGACGCCGGCCAGCAGCACCGCCAGCAACGCGGCCAGCGCCAGGAAACGCCCGGCGCGGTCGAACGCGCCGCGCACGCCGCGCTGGGTGTCCTCGATGCCGACCAGGCGGAACGCCTTGGCGCGCGGCGCCAGCCATGCGCGCAGGGCGGCGATCTCGCCGGGCGCGCCTGCGAACATCAGCCGGTAGGAGGCTCGGCTGCCGGGGCCGAGCAGGCCGGCGGCATCGACGTCGGCGCGGTTGACCAGCAGCGGCGGCGACAACTGCATCAGTTCGCCGGAGGCATCCGGCTCGGCGCGCAGCACCCGGGTCACGCGCAGCGTGCCGGCGCCGAACTCCAGCGCGTCGCCGAGCTTCAGGCCCAAGGCCTCGAGCAGGCGCGGATCGGCATAGGCCTCGCCGCGTGGCGGCGGCCCGGCGCGTTCGCTGCCGGCGCCGACGGTATCGCGCGCCACCAGCAGCTCGCCGCGCAGCGGATAACCGGCGCCCACCGCCTTGATGTTGGCCATCTGGCTGGCGTCGCCGTGGAACAGCACGCTGGGGAAACTGACCAGGCGCGTGCTGCGCAGCCCGCGCCGCTGCGCCTCCTCGGCGAAGGCGGCCGGGATGTCCTGGCGTCCGCTGACGCCGAGATCGCCGCCGATCACCTCGGCGGCGCTGCCGGTCAGCGCCAGGGTCACCCGGTCGACCAGGGTGCCGACCGCGGTCATCACCGCCACGCCCAGCACCAGCGCGGCGAACACGGTCAGCAGGTCACCGGCGAACAGCTCGCGGCGCAGCGCGCGCGCGGCGTGGCGCAGCACGTTCATGCGGCATCCGCCGCGTCGGCGGCGCGCAGGCGGCCGCCGTCGAGGCGGTAGCGGTGCTCGCAGCGCTGCGCCAGGCGCATGTCGTGGGTGACCAGCACCAGGGTGGTGTCGCTGCCGGCGTTGAGCGCGAACAGCAGGTCGCTGATCTGTTGTCCGGTAGCCTGGTCGAGGCTGCCGGTGGGCTCGTCGGCGAACAGGATGCGCGGCCGCGCCACGAACGCGCGTGCCAGCGCCACGCGCTGCTGCTCGCCGCCGGACAGTTGCCGCGGGTAGTGCCGCGCCCGCGCGCTCAGTCCGACCGCCTCCAGCACTTCGCGTACCCGCGCCGGATCCTCGCGTCCGGCCAGTTCCAGCGGCAGGGCGATGTTCTCGGCCGCGGTCAGCGACGGCAGCAGGTGGAAACTCTGGAACACGAAGCCGACTTCGCGTGCGCGCAACGCGGCGCGGGCTTCCTCGTCCAGCGCATTGAGCGACTGCCCGGCCAGCACGATCTCGCCGCGCGTGGGCAGGTCGAGGCCGGCCAGCAAGCCGAGCAGGGTGGTCTTGCCGGAGCCGGAGGCGCCGACGATGGCGACGCTGTCGCCTTCACCGATGGTCAATCCCACCTTGTCGAGAATGTGGACCGTACCCTCCGGTCCGCTGACGGATTTGCCGACATCGCGCACGTCGATGGCGATGCCGGCGCGAAGCGTGGGGGCCTGACTGTCGATGAGGGAATCTCCGATGCGTGGTGATGAGACGAGAAGCAAGCGGGCCTGGGCGCGCCGCGCCTGGCTGCTGCTGGCATGGTGGGTGCTGCTGCCCGTCATCGCCTGTGCCAAAGGTGCGACGGGCCCGGTGCTGGTGCTCGGCGACAGCCTCAGCGCAGCGCACAACATCCCGCTGCAGTCCGGTTGGGTGGCCTTGCTGGACAAGCGCCTGCAGCAACAGATGCGGACGCCGCCGGCCGTGGTCAATGCCAGCATCAGCGGCGAGACCTCCTCCGGCGCGCTGACCCGCCTGCCGGCGCTGCTGCAGAAGCACCGGCCGTCGGTGGTGGTGATCGAACTGGGCGGCAACGACGCGTTGCGCGGGCTGAGCCCGGCCGAACTGCGTGGCAACCTGGAGAAGATGATCGTGCTGAGCCGTGACGCGGGTGCGAAGGTGCTGTTGCTGGGCATCGACGTGCCGCCGAATTACGGCCCGGGTTACCGGCAGCGCCTGCGCGCGGTCTACGCCGACCTGGCGAAGCAGTACCGGACCGGCCTGCTGCCGTTCCTGCTGGAAGGCGTGGCGCTGAACCCGGCGCTGATGCAGGGCGATGGCCTGCATCCCACCGCCGCGGCCCAGCCCAAGGTGCTGGACAACGTGTGGCCGCAACTCAAGCCATTGATCGCGCAGTAGTTTTTTCTCTGCTCAGGCAGATCAAGCGGTCTTCACGCCGCCACCACCGCCCATCCGGCATGTTTCACAAAGCTGAAGACTGAGGAAGCGTTATGCGTCAGACCAAGGAAACATCCGGGCTCGTGCTGGTGGTGGAAGACAACCGCAATATTTCCGAGATGATCGGCGAGTATCTGGAAGGCCGCGGGTTCGAAGTGGATTACGCCTGCGACGGCCTGGACGGCTACCGCCTGGCGGCGGAGAACAGCTACGACGTGGTGGTGCTGGACCTGATGCTGCCGCGCCTGGACGGCATCGAAGTGTGCCGCCGCCTGCGCAACGACGCGCGCAAGTCGACCCCGGTGCTGATGCTGACCGCGCGCGACACGCTCGACGACAAGCTCACCGGCCTGGGCTTCGGCGCCGACGACTACCTGACCAAGCCGTTCGCGATCCAGGAACTGGAAGCGCGCCTGCGCGCGCTGATCCGCCGCGAGCGCCGCCAGGTCGGCTCGGAAGTGCTGAAGGTGGCCGACCTGGTGCTGGACCCGGTGAGCATGCGTGCCACCCGCGCCGGCACCGAGCTGCAACTGTCGCCGATCGGCCTGCGCCTGCTGACCATCCTGATGCGCGAATCGCCGCGCGTGGTCACCCGCCAGGAAATCGAGCGCGAGATCTGGGGCAACGGCCTGCCGGACTCGGACACCCTGCGCAGCCATCTGTACAACCTGCGCAAGATCATCGACAAGCCGTTCGACCGCCCGCTGCTGCACACCGTGCAGAGCGCGGGTTACCGCATCGCCGACATCGCCCAGCCGATGAGCTGAGGCGGCGCCCGATCGTGGAATCCGCAGCGGCCCCGGTGAACGGGGCCGCTTGCACGAAAGACTCACGATCGCCCTTCCTATAATCGCGGCAACGATCACGGATGCCGTATGCCGCACGGGTTGCCGCGCAAACTTCGCCTCGCCCTGATTGCCCGCATCGTGTTTGCGGGCTGCGTGGTCACGCTTGCCAGTTATCTGGTGGTGGCGATCGTGCAGCACTCGCTGGTGGGGTCGATCCTGGAGCAGGAGGCGCGCTACTACTGGCGCCTGCATGCGCAACAGCCGCAACAGCCGCCGCCCAACACCCACAGCCTGCGCGGCTACCTGGTGGCGCCCGGCCAATCCGACGCCGCGGTGCCCGTCGACCTGCGCGGGCTGACGCCCGGCCTGCACGAGGACCGCCCCGGTGGCGAGATCGTGCTGGTCGACCAGAACCCGGCCGGTCGCCTGTACCTGGTGTTCCTGCGCGCGCCCGCGCAGCGCCTGGCGTTCTGGTTCGGCGTGGTGCCCACGTTGTTGACCCTGATCGCGGTGCTGGTGGTGGCCTGGCTGACCTGGCGGGTGTCGCGGCGCTTGCTGTCGCCGATGAACTGGCTGGCGCGGCGCGTCTCGCGTTGGGATCCGCGGCATCCGGTCGCCGCCGAACTGGCCCCGGAAAACCTGCCGGCCGACGTGCAGGGCGAGGCGCGGCAGCTGGCCGCGGCCCTGCATGCGCTGGCCCAGCGCGTCACCGACCACGTCGCCCGCGAACGCAACTTCACCCGCGACGCCAGCCACGAACTGCGCACGCCGCTGACCGTGATCCGCGTCGCCACCGACATCGCGATGACCGAGCAGGAGCTGCAGCCGCGCCTGCACCGCAGCCTGCAGCGGATCCAGCGCGCCGGCCGCGACATGGAGGCGGTGATCGATGCCTTCCTGATCCTGGCGCGCGAAGCGGACGTGGTGCCGCAGAGCGAGACCTTCGACGTGGCCGACGTGGTCGAGTACGAGGCCGAGAACGCGCGCGAGCTGCTGGCGGACAAGCCGGTGACCCTGAGCGTACGCGTGCTGGGCTCGGCGACGCTGCACGCGCCGCCGCGGGTGCTGCACGTGGTGGTCAGCAACCTGCTGCGCAACGCCTGCAGCTACACCGATGCCGGGCGCGTCGAGGTCGAGGTCGAGGCCGACCGCATCCGCATCCGCGATACCGGCATCGGCATGTCCGAGGACGCCTTGCGACACGCCTTCGAGCCGTTCTTCCGCGCCGAGCCGGAGCGCCCGCAGGGCGCCGGGTTGGGCCTGTCGATCGTGCGCCGGTTGTGCGAGCGCTTCGGCTGGCAGGTCGCGCTGGAAAGCGCCGAAGGCGGCGGCATCCTCGCCACGGTACGGTTCGCTCCGGCAACCTGAGCGCCGGCGCCGGGCGGGCGCTGCGTCCTGGTGGCGGGCGGCGGTGCGATCGCTGTTGCCGGCCGAGCGTCCGCGCCGCGCCGCAGGTTTCCCGCCGTGCCTCGGCGGTGTTTCGCGAGGGTCACGCCTTGGCGTGTGCGCCTTCCGCCTTCGACGCGCTGATGCGCACCTTGTCGCCGTCGGCCAGGCCGTCCGGCGGGCTTTCGATCAGGCGGTCGCCGGCGGCCACGCCGGACCCCAGTTCCACGGTCTTGCCGAAGTCGCGCGCAATCGTCACCGGCTTGAAGGCGACCGTGTCGTGCGCGTCGACCACTGCCACGCGCAGGCCCTTGTCGTCGAACACCAGTGCGCTGGCCGGCACCCGCAGCCGCGCGGCGTCGGCCGGAAGATCGAGGCGGACGCTGGCATAGCCGCCCGGCAGCAGCTTGCCGTCCTGGTTGTCCACGGCGACCTGGACCAGCGTGGTGCCGGAGGCGGCATTGACGGCCCCCGATGCGCTGTCGACGACGCCGGTGAAGGTCTGCCCCGGGTATTCGGGCACCGTCAGCGTCACCCGGCTGCCCGTGCGCACCGATGGCGCATCGCTCTGCGGCACGTTCACGTACATGCGCAGCTTGCGGGTGTCCGACACCACGAACAGTTCCTGGCCGCCGCCGGCGTTGATCAGTGCGCCCACATCGGTGTTGCGGGCGGTGACGGTGCCGTCGAACGGCGCCACCAGGGTGGCGAAGCGTTTCAGCGCTTGGAGGTGGTCGAGATTGGCCTGTGCGGACTGGGCGAGGGCGCGCTTGGCGTCGTAGTCGCCGGTCTTCTCGTCCACGGCCTGCTTGGACACCACCTCGGTCTGGCCCATGGTTTGCCAGCGTTTGGCGGTGGTCTGCGCCAGCGCGGCGTTGACGCGCGCGTTGGCGAGGTCGGCCTTGGCCTGGAGCAACTGCTGGTCCAGGTCGGGCGTCTCGATCTCGGCGAGCACATCGCCGGCCTTCACCCTGGCGCCGATGTCGGTCTTCCACCATTTCAGGTAGCCGCTGGCACGGGCGAAGATCGGCGCGCGCGCATACGCCTCCAGGCGGCCGGGGAGATTGAGGACACCATCGCCCTCGGCGGTCTGCGGGGCCACCACGGCCACCGTCGGCACCGCCTGGTCCGCGGTCCAGGTGCGCAGCCGGCGCGCGTCGCCGGCGCGCGTGGCGACCCCGGCGACGACGATGGCCAGGACCACGATCGCGGCGATGAGCGCGGCCAGGCGCAGCCGGCGCGGCGGGACGGGGGGGGACTGATCAGGCGACATGCGGGGACGCTCCGGGGGCGTGCGCCGTGGGCGAGGACGGCTGGGAGGCACGGCGGTGGATGAGGCTGAAGACGATCGGCACGAAGAACAGCGTGCTGACGGTGGCGAAGATCAGGCCGCCGATGACGGCGCGGCCCAACGGTGCGTTCTGTTCGCCGCCTTCGCCCATGCCCAGGGCCATCGGCGCCATGCCGATGATCATCGCCAGCGCGGTCATCAGCACCGGGCGGAAGCGCACGAAGCCGCCTTCCAGCGCCGCCTTCGCCGCGTCGCCGTGCGCGGCGAGGCGCTCGCGGCAGAAGCTCACGACCAGGATCGAGTTGGCGGTGGCCACGCCCATGCACATGATGGCGCCAGTGAGGGCAGGGACCGACAGGGTGGTGTGCGTGGCGAACAGCATCCAGACGATGCCGGCGATCGCCGCGGGCAAGGCGCTCACGATCACGAACGGATCGCTCCACGACTGGAAGTTCACCACGATCAACAGGTAGATCAGCACGATCGCGCCAAGCAGGCCGAAGATCAGGCCGGAGAATGCCTTGTTCATCGTCTGCACCTGGCCGAGCAGGACCGTGCTGGAGCCCTTGGGCAGGAACTTCTGGTCGGCGTCGAGGATCTTCTGGATGTCGGCCGCGACCGCGCCCAGGTCGCGGTCCTGCGGGGAGGCGAAGATGTCCACGGTCGCATTGATGTTGTACTGGCTGACCACCGCATTGGTCGCGGTCCGCGACAGCGTCGCCAGCCCGCCCAGGCGCTGCGCGCCGCCCTGGCCCGCGCTCGGGCTGATCGGCACGTTCTGCAGGTCGGGCAGGCTGTCGAGGCTGTACTGCGGCGTCTGCATCACGATCGGATAGGACACGCCGTTCTGCGGGTTCAGCCAGAACGTCGGGGCGATCTGGCTGGAGCCGGCGAGGTTCACGCCCAGGCTGCTGCTGACGTCGCGCTCGGTGATGCCGACCTGTTGCGCAAGGCTGCGGTCCACATTCACCGCGAAGCCGGGGCTGGCCTGCGACTGCTGGATGCGCGCGTCGGCCACGCCGGGGACGCGGCGGATCTCGCGCAGCAGGCGATTGGCATAGGCGAAGTTGGCGGCGAGGTTGGGGCCGCGGATCTGCAGGTCCACCGGCGCCGGCGCACCGAAGTTCAGGATCTGACTGATGATGTCGGCCGGCGGAAACGAGAACACCACCGACGGGAACTGCCGCGGCAAGGTCTGGCGCAGCATCCGCACGTAGTCGGCGGTGGGCGCGTGGCCTTCGCTCAGCGCGATCTGGATGTCGCCGTCCTGCGAGCCGATGGTGCCGGTGTTGTTGTAGGTGTTGTTGATGCCCGAGGACGACAGCCCGATGTTGTCGACCACGCTGGCCAGATCGCGCGGCGGAATGCGCCTGCGCACGGCGCCGGTCACGTCGGCGAACAGGTGCGCGGTCTCCTCCACGCGGGTGCCGACCGGGGCGCGCACGTGCATCAGGATCTGGCCCGAGTCCACCGACGGGAAGAAGTTGCGGCCGAGCATCGGCAGCAGCAGGAACGACAGCGCCACGCACAGCAGGAAGCCGGGCACGAACGCCCTGCGGCGCAGCAGCGCGGTCTCGAGCAGCGCGTAGTAGCCGGCGCGCAGCCGCTCGAAGCGCTTTTCGAAACCGCGCTGGAAGCGCACCAGCGGATTGCGCGACGGCGGCTGGCCATGGCCGTCGCCGTGCATGTCGGTATGCGGCGCATGCGGACGCAGCAGGTACTTGGCCATGGTCGGCACCAGCGTGCGCGACAGCAGGAAGGACGCGATCATCGCGAACATCACCGCTTCGGCCATCGGCACGAACAGGAAGCGCGCCACGCCTTCCAGGAAGAACATCGGCACGAACACGATGCAGATGCACAGCAGCGAGACGAAGGCCGGCGTCACGATCTGCGAGGCGCCGTCCATGATCGCCGTCTCCACCGACTTGCCCTGCTCCAGGTGCCAGTTGATGTTCTCGATGGTCACCGTGGCATCGTCCACCAGGATGCCCACGGCGAGCGCCAGGCCGCCCAGGGTCATGATGTTCAGCGTCTCGCCGATCGCCGACAGCGCGGCGATCGAGCCGAGGACCGCCAGCGGGATCGAGATGGCGATGATCAGCGTCGAGCGCCAACTGCCGAGGAACAGCAGGATCATCAGGCTGGTGAGCGCCGCGGCGATCACGCCTTCGCGCGCCACGCCCTCGATGGCGCCGCTGACGAACAGCGACTGATCGCCGATGGGCACGATCCGCAGGTCCGGCGGCAGGGCGTCCTTCATCGCCGCCACCCGGTCCTTGATGCCGGCGATGATCGCCAGCGTCGAGGCCGAGCCGTTCTTCATCACCGTCATCAGCACCGAGCGATTGCCGTTGACGTGCACGATGTTGGTCTGCGGCGGCGCGCCGTCGCGGACATGCGCCACGTCGCGGATGAACACCGTGGCGCCGTCGACCGTCTTCACCGGCAGGTTGCCCAGTTCGGCGATGTCCGACGGCGCGTTGTTGAGCTGCAGCGTGTATTCGTACTTGCCGATCTTCTGCGTGCCCACCGGGGTGATGAGGTTCTGCGCCGCCAAGGCGTTGGCCACGTCCTGCGCCGACAGGCCGCGCGCCTGCAGCGCCGGCGGATCGATGTCGATCTGGACCTGGCGGGTCTTGCCGCCGAACGGGTACGGGATCGCCGCGCCGGCGACCGAGGTCAACTGCGGGCGGATGATGTTGAGGCCGAGGTCGGCCAGGTTCTGTTCGGTGAGCCCTTTGCCGGACAGCGCCAACTGGATGATCGGCACCGTGGACGCGTTGTAGTTGAGGATCAGCGGCGGCGTGGTGCCTTGCGGCAGTTGCCGCAGCATGGTCTGCGCGACGGCGGTGACCTGCGCGTTGGCGGTGCGGATGTCGACGCTGGGCTGGAAGAAGATCTTGACGATGCCGAAGCCCTGGATCGACGTGGCTTCGATGTGCTCGACGTCGTTCACGGTGGTGGTGAGCACGCGTTCGAACGGCGAGCTGACGCGGCCGGCCATCTGCTCGGGCGGCAGGCCGTTGTATTGCCACACCACGGCGATCACCGGGATCTTGATGTCCGGAAAGATGTCGGTGGGCGTGCGCAATGCGGCGAGCGGGCCCACGATCAGGATCAGCAGGGCCAGGACGACGAAGGTATACGGACGCGTCAGTGCGATCCGGACGAGGCCAATCATGGAGGAGCGGTTTCCCTGCGCGAATGTTGCGTCGCGGCGGATTTTGCCTGCGGAGCTTTCCTCGGCGTCATGAAGATTTATTTAGATAGCCCGGCCGTGGGCGCAAACGCGCGCTGGTTCAACGGCTTGGGCGCCAGTGGCGGACGCGCCGGGCGGATCGGCGCCCTGCCGGCACGGACGGTCCGTGTCAGGCCGGGCCGGACGCGCCGCGTGCGTGCTGCGCCGCCGTGGCGGGCGGGCAGAGCATCGAGAACACCGCGCCGCCCGCGTCGCCGCCCACCTGCAGTTCGTAGCCATGCAGGCGGACGATGGCGCTGACGATCGCCAGCCCCAGCCCGCAGCCGGGCTGGGAGCGGGTCTGGTCGGCGCGATAGAAGCGGCGGAAGATCGTCTTGCGTTCGTCGGGGGCGATGCCGGGCCCGGTATCGGCGACATCGATGCGGGCGTTGCCGTGCTGGTCGGTCCCTGCCAGCAGGCGGATCGTCCCGCCATCGGGGGTGAACTTGATCGCATTGCCGACCAGGTTGGCCAGTGCCTCGAACAGCAGGTGCGGATCGCCGTGCACGGCGGGCAGTGGCTGCAGCGCGAGGTCGAAGACCTGCCCGCGGTCCTCGGCCAAGGGCGCGTAGAACGCATGGACGTCGTGCAGCAGCGCGTCCAGGTCGATCGTCGAGAAGCAGGCGCTGCGCTGGCGATCTTCCAGTTCCGACACGCGCAGCAGCGCGCGGAATCGGGTCAGCACGGTGTCGATCTCGCTCACGCAGGCGTCTAGTTGCGCGCCTTCCGGGCGCTCCTCGAACTGCTGCTGCAGCCGGTGCAGGCGCGTGCGCATGCGCGTCAGCGGGGTGCGCAGGTCGTGGGCGATGTTGTCGGTGACGCCCTTCACCTCGCCGAGCAGGCGCTCGACCTCGTCCAGGGTCCGGTTCACCGTGGCCGCCAGCAGGTCCACCTCGTCGCCGCGCCGCGACACCGGCAGGCGCACGCTGAGGTCGCCGCGGTGGATGGGCTGCATGGCCTGCTGGATGGCACGGATGCGCCGCGCCGGGCCGCGCGCGAGGAGGATGCCGCCGAGCAGCCCCGGCAGCAGGGTCAGGGACAGTCCCCACAACAGCCCCCGGTAGATGATGGTGGTCAGCCCGTCGATCACGGTGCTCGCCTTGGCCACGACCAGGCGCCGCCCGTCCGGCAGCTCCCTGGCGATGCCCCTGGCCTGGGTCAGGCGGCCGTTGCCGGCACCGATCAGCCGGGCGCTGACCAGGCCGACGCTGCCGTCGGTGGCCACGTCCTTGGGGATCTCGGCGATATTGCCGGCGATGCGGCGCCCCTGCGGGTCGAACAGGCCGACCCACATGAAGCCCTGGATGTCGATGGCGTTGGCTTCGCCCACCGTGTTGGCCAGGCGCCTGGGGTCGGTGTTCTCCAGGTAATGGATGCGCGCGACCAGCATCTGGTCGATCACGTGCGACAGGTAGCGCGTGGACTCCCATTGCACGATGCCCAGCAGCACGATGCACCAGATCGCGAACAGCGCCCCGTAGATCAGGATCAGCCGCGTCGTGGCCGAGCGCCAGGCGTCACTCAGCGGGGGCAAGGACATACCCCGAGCCGCGCATCGTGCGGATGAGCGGCGGCTGGCCGTTGCCGTCGATCTTGCGGCGGAGGCGGCCGATATGCACGTCGATCACGTTGGTGCCCGGGTCGAAATGGAAGCCCCAGACGTGTTCGAAGATCATCTGCCGCGTCACCACCTGGCCGGCGTTGCGCATCAGGAACTCGAGCAGGCGGAACTCGGTGGGCAGCAGCGCGAGCGGCTGGCCGGCGCGCAGTGCGTTGTGGCGGACCAGGTCGAGTTCGAGGTCGGCCACGCGCAGGCGGGTCTCGGGCGTGGCCGCCGCGTTGCGATGGCGGCGCATCAGCACTTCGGCGCGTGCGACCAGTTCGTCGGGCGAGAACGGCTTGGTCAGGTAGTCGTCGCCGCCCGCGCGCAGGCCGCGCACGCGCTCGTCCACCTCCGAAAGTGCGCTGATCATCAGCACCGGCGTCTGCACCGCGCGCTTGCGCAGTTCGGAGACCACGTCGATGCCGTCCATGCCGGGCAGCAGGCGGTCGAGGGTGATGATGTCGTAGCCATCGGCCAGCGCGCGCTGCAGGCCGTCGCGCCCGTCGGCGATCCAGTCGGCGCTGAAGCCATGCGCGCCGAGTTCGGCGACGATGTCGCGGGCGGTCACTTCGTCGTCTTCGATGACCAGGGCTCTGGGCATCCTGGCTTACTCCGTGCCGTGGCCAGCGGAAAAGCCCCGGCGGACGCCGCCGACCGTGCCGGCCGGCAGCCGCCAGTGCGCCGTCTGCGCGAGGCCGTTCACCGCCTGTCAGGGAGCCAGGTACGGCCGCAGCGTATCGCGCCACAGCGCGTAGCCGGCCGCGTTCATGTGCAGCTTGTCCGGTCCGAACAGTTCGGCACGGGGCTGCCCGTCGGCGCCCAGCATCGGCGTGTAGACGTCGACGAACTGGACCTGCTTCAGGCCGGTCGCGGCCTTGCGGATCAGCGCGTTGGCCTCGGCCATCTTCGGCATCAGCGCCGCGCGCGAGGGGCTGGGCTTGATCGACAGGTAGACGATGCGGGTCTTGGGCAGGTCGCGGTGCACCCGGGTCACGAAGGCCACGAAATCGTCGCGCACCTGCTGCGGGCTGCGGCCGCTGTTGAGGTCGTTGTCGCCGGCGTAGAACACGATCAGGCGCGGCTTGTACGGCACCACGATGCGGTCGGCATACCAGGTGCTGTCGCGAATCTCCGAGCCGCCGAAGCCGCGGTTGAGCGTCTGCACGCCGGGGAAGTCCGTGGCCAGCGAGGTCCAGAAGCGGATCGAGGAGCTGCCGACGAACAGCACGCCGCCGGGTTTGACCGGATGTGCGGCATCGTCCTTGGCGAACCGCGCCATGTCCTCTTCCCAGGCGGCATTGGAGACCTGGTCGGGCACGCTGGGCGGCGCAGGCGGGGTGAGCGCCCGTGCCGGCGACAGGCCCAGCAGGGACAGGCTGAACAGACTCAGGGCGAGCAGCGGTGCGCGCAGCGGCGAACGGGGCATGACGCCTCCTCGAAGCTAGGGGATCGGCGATGGTGCCGCAGGCGCCGCATGCAGGCAATCCACGGCGATGCCGGGCGCCGCCGCGGGGCTTGTGGCAAAATTGCGGCCTACCCCGCTGCGCCTTGCCCATGACCGATTCCCTCCGGCCGTCGTCGTCGCGTCCCCGTTGCCTGGCACGGGGCTGAGCCGTGGCCGACCAGTTCGGGCATTTGCCGCGCGGGCCGCGCCGCATGCTGATGGCGGCACGCTGGTCGTGGCAGGGGCTGCGCGCAGCCTGGCTGCACGAGTCCTCGTTCCGCCTGGAGGTGTGCCTGTGCCTGATCCTGGCGCCGTTGGCGCTGTGGCTGGGGCAGGGGCCGGTGCAGCAGGTGCTGATGATCGGCTCGCTGCTGCTGGTGCTGGCGGTGGAACTGCTCAATTCGGCGATCGAGGCGGTGATCGAGCGCTACGGTCCAGAGCATCACGAGCTGGCCGGCCGCGCCAAGGACATGGGCTCGGCCGCGGTCTTCGTGATGCTGGCCAACGTGGTGCTGTGCTGGGGCTTGATCCTGCTGCCGCGCCTGCTGTGATCGCCGCCCGTTTCTTCTTCTGTTAAAGGACCCGACGCCATGGCCCTCGAGTTTCTCGCCGACCCCAACACCTGGCTGACGCTGTTGACGCTGAGCGCGTTGGAGATCGTGCTGGGCATCGACAACCTAGTGTTCATCTCCATCGCGGTGGGCAAGCTGCCGGAGGCGCAGCGCCCGGCCGCGCGCAAGTTCGGCATCGCCGTGGCCTGCCTGACCCGCATCGCGCTGCTGGTATCGCTGGCGTTCCTGGCGCGCATGCAGGGCGAGCTGTTCAGCGTCGCCGGCATGGGGATCTCGATCCGCGACCTGGTGCTGATCATCGGCGGCCTGTTCCTGCTGGTGAAGGGCACCATGGAGATCCGCGAACTGATCACCGGCGGCGAGGACGAAGACCCCACCACCAGCAAGGCCTCGGGCGTGTTCTGGATGGTGATCGCGCAGATCGCGGTGATCGACATCGTGTTCTCGCTGGATTCGGTGATCACCGCGGTGGGCATGGCCCAGCACATCCCGGTGATGATCGCGGCGGTACTGCTGGCGGTGGCGGTGATGCTGCTGGCGGCCAACCCGCTGGGCCGTTTCATCGACGCCAACCCGACGGTGAAGATGCTGGCGCTGGCCTTCATCCTGATGATCGGCGTGGTGCTGATCCTGGATGGCCTGGACGTGCACGTGCCCAAGCCCTACATCTACGCGGCGATGGGCTTCTCGGTGCTGGTGGAGTGGCTGAACCTGCTGATGCGCCGGCGCGCCGCGGCGCACCAGGTGCCCGGCGCCGGCAAGTGGTGAGCCACGGCTGAGGTCGGCTGCGTTTTCACCGGCGGCGTGGCAAGCTGCGCGCAGTCATCTGCCGGAGTCATCGCATGCGCCTGTTGTCCCGCTCCCTGTTCCTGGCCGCGTTGGCGGTATTGCTGTCCGGCTGCGGCTACAACGCGATCCAGCAGAAGGACCAGGCGGTCAAGGCCGGCTGGTCGGAAGTGCTGAACCAGTACAAGCGCCGCGCCGACCTGGTGCCGAACCTGGTCAACACGGTCAAGGGCTATGCCGACCAGGAGCGGCAGGTGCTGACCGACGTGACCAACGCCCGCGCACGCGTCGGCCAGGTGCAGGTCAACGCCGACGACGCCGCCTCGCTGCAGCAGTTCCAGCAGGCGCAGGGCCAGTTGTCCAGCGCGCTGTCGCGGCTGCTGGTGGTCAGCGAGAACTACCCGAACCTGAAATCCGACCAGGCCTTCCGCGACCTGCAGGCGCAACTGGAAGGCACCGAGAACCGCATCACCGTCGCGCGCGGCCGCTACATCCAGGCGGTGCAGGACTACAACACCTACATCCTGTCGTTCCCGCAGGTGCTCACCGCCAAGCTGTTCGGCTACAAGGAAAAGCCCAACTTCTCGGTGGAGAACGAGGCGCAGATCTCCGAGGCGCCAGCGGTGAACTTCGGCGGCCAGCCGGCGTCCGCGCCGCAGCAACCGCAGCAGCCGGCGCCGGCGCAGTAAGCGCCGCCGCGGGCGGGCTCGAGCGTGCGTTCCACATCCGTGTCGGCTGAGCGTGCGGCGTCGCGCGGCCTCATCCACCGCGTGCCCGGCCATCGCCGCGCCTGCGTCTGGCTGGTGCTGCTGCTGGCGCTGCTGCCGTGCGTGGCCTGGGCGCAGGCGCAGGCGCCGATCCCGTCGCTGGATGCGCCGGTGGTGGACACCACCGGCACGCTGACGCCGAACCAGCGCCTGGAGCTGGACCGGCAGGCGGTGCAGCTGCAGCAGCGCAAAGGCAGCCAGTTGCAGGTGCTGGTGGTGCCCAGCACCGCCCCGGAAAGCATCGAGCAATACACCCAGCGCGTGTTCGACCAGTGGAAGCTCGGCCGCAAGGGCGTGGACGACGGCGTACTGCTGGTGGTGGCCAAGAACGACCGGCGCGTGCGCATCCAGCCCGGCTACGGCCTGGAGGGCGCGATTCCCGACGCCACCGCCAACCGCATCATCCAGGAGTACCTGGTGCCGCGCTTCCGCGCCGGCGACTACAGCGGCGGGATTGCCGAAGCGACCGCGATGCTGGTCAAGCTGATCGACGGCGAGGCGTTACCGGCGCCGGTGAGTGCGCATGCCTCGGCCTCGCGCGGCGGCGGCCTGGGATTCGGGTTCTTCGCCGGCCTGTTCGCGGCGCTGGTCGCGCAGGTGCTGTTCGCGCGGCTGTCGCGGCCTGTGCGCGGTGTGCTGAGCGGCGTGGTCGGCGGTGGCGTCGGCCTGGTGTTGAGCCTGTCGCTGTTCGTCGGTGCGCTGACTGGGGCGATCGGCCTGTTGCTGGGCCTGTTCGTCGGGATCGCGCCGGGCCGCTCGGCTGGCGGCGGCGGTTGGGGCGGCTGGGGCGGCGGAGGTTGGGGAGGCGGCGGCTTCGGCGGTGGCTGGGGCGGCGGTGGCGGAGGAAGTTGGGGCGGCGGCGGAGGCGGCTGGGGTGGCGGCGGTGGCAGTTCCGGAGGCGGTGGCGCCTCGGGGAGCTGGTGATGCGCCTGCTCCGGCACCTGTTCGCGCCATCCGCGCAGCGCCTGTTCCCGGCGGCCAGCCTGGAGCGCATCGGCGCGGCGATTGCAGACGGCGAGCGGCTGCACAGCGGGCAGGTGATGTTCGCGGTGGAGTCGGGCCTGGTGCCGGCGCAGGTGCTGCGCGGCGTGGCGCCGCGGCTGCGCGCCGAGCAGGCCTTCGCGCAGTTGCGCACCTGGGATACCGAGGCCAACAACGGCGTGTTGATCTACCTGCTGCTGGCCGACCACCACATCGAGATCGTCGCCGACCGCGGCCTGCGCGGGCGGGTGGATGCGGCGCAGTGGCGCCAGGTCTGCGCGCTGATCGAACGCGACATGCGTGCCGGGCAGCCGGAGCAGGCGGTGATCGCCGGCGTCGGCGCAGTCTCGGCGCTGCTGGCCGCGCACTTCCCGGCGCAGCCGGGCCAGCAAGGCGAGAACGAGCTGCCGAACCTGCCGCAGGTGCTGGATTGAGCGCCTGGAGTCTGGGTGTGGTCTGCCGCTAGATGACGCGCGGCGTTTTGGCGTCGATGTGGCGGACAAGGAGGCCTGGCTTCCGTAGGTATGCGGCGAGTGCGGATGCTGCCCTCATATTGTCGATCCAAGCCATTTGCTTGGTCGGGGTTTCCGCACCGGACTCGCCGCCGATGCATCTCTCCCGTAGGAGCGGCTTCAGCCGCGACGGGCCTTCCCGGTAAAGCCTGTCGCGGCTGAAGCCGCTCCTACGGGAGTGCGCAACGTGTCTGAGTGTGCAGCGGTGACACGCGCAGTCGGCGGTGGAGGTATGCGCCTGCCGGCAGATGAAGCGCCACCCCGCTGTGCCGTCCGCAATCGCGGCAAACAGCGGAGTCGGTGGCAGACGCGTGCGCCTGCCGGCAGATGAAGCGCTACCCCGCTGTACTGTCCGCAAATCGCGGCAAGTAGCGGAGTCGGTGGCAGACACGTGCGCCTGCCGGCAGATGAAGCGCTACCCCGCTGTACTGTCCGCAAATCGCGGCAAGCAGCGGAGTCGGTGGCAGACGCGTGCGCCTGCCGGCAGATGAAGCGCTACCCCGCTGTACTGTCCGCAAATCGCGGC